>CALBLR010000331.1 GCA_937896015.1 uncultured Prevotellaceae bacterium
TGTTGTCGACGTGCACATTCAGGCCTGCCGCTGTGGTGCCCACCAGGGCAATCCTAATCCACTTGCAGCCCTTGAATGCGCTCAAGTCCACGCTGTGGCGCTGCCAGCCTGTGGAGCCGTTGTCGCGCATCCACTTGGCCTGCTCAATGCTTTGCCATCCGGCCCTGCCGCTGGCAAGCACGCGCACCTCTATGCTCTCGGCTGTGGCTATGCTGTCGACGTGGCTGTGATACATCCAGAACGACATGCCCGGGTTGTTCAGCCCGTCAAGGCTTATCTTGGGTGATGAGAACGAGGCGTGAATGCCTGCGTTCTCGCCCATGCTGTGGAAGGTAACGAGGCCCTTGTCGCCGTTTTGGTCGGCAGTGGCGGGATTCTGGCCGGCGTCTTCGAGCGTCCAGCTCTGGTGCATGTCGGCGTCCGACTCGGTGACCCACGGATAATACTTCATGTCGCTGCCGGCAAAGCCCTCGGTGAGCGGTGCCTGATATGGTGTGCCCAGCACGCAGTAGGGCGTAACGGCATACGCGCCCTTGGCTGTGCCCGAATATGGGGTCACCACATAGTATATAAGCTGCTGCGAGGCGGCTGTGGGCAGATTGGAGTCGGTGAATGTGGTGGCGGTGAGTCCTTCGGCCACTACAGTGCCGTCGCTGCGCACTGCGCGGTATGTGACTGTGGCGGGGTCGAAATATCCGCCTTGCGCACCGCTTTTGGGGGCCGTCCAGCTGATCAGTGCGCTATTGTCTTGGTCGGTAACGGTGAGGTCGCCCACAGCTCCGGGCACATCAGTGCCCACAAATGCCGTGGCTTTTTCCTCGGGGCCGTCGCCAGCCTCGTTGCTTGCCGTCACGCGGTAGGTGTGCAGGCCGCTTGCAGCCACTGCGGCATCGGTCCACTCCACTTTGGTTCCTGGAGCCACGGTGGCTGTGTAGATGGGCGCGTCGGCCTCGTCGCGGCACACGCTCACGGTCACATTCTGGTCGAGTGTGCCGCCGTCGGCGTCGGTTGTGGGTGCTGTGAATGCGATGCCGGCCTTAAGTTCGCCCTTGGCTGCGGGGGTGACGGTGAGACCCGTCACGGCAGCCGGCACGCGGCTGCTCACCACGGCCATGCCCACGCTGTCTATCTTCAGCAGCCAGCCCTTTTTGCCGTCGCTGAAGCAGTAGAAGCCCAGGTGGTAGTATCCGTCTTCTTCCACCTTAAGCACCACGCGCTGCACCTCGCCCTTGGGGTTGCTGTAGTCGGTGAACGACTTCAGCTCCTTCATCGAGGCGGGTGAGCCGTCTGCGCCTATGGCCACTTTGAAGTTCTCTACATAGCGGGCGGTGCTGAAGGTCTGCGACTTGAAGGTTAGTCGGTAGTTCACCCCTTTTTTCAGGGCTATTTGCGGTGAAATCAGCCAGTCGTCGCCTGGCAGGTTCTCGTTGTTGTACTTGTATTGGGCGCAGTGGCCAGAGTACTGCCATGTGGAGCCGCCGTTGAGGTCGGTCACGCTCCACAGGTCGAATGCGTCTTGAGTGTCAAATGTCTCTACGAACGGCACTTCATAGCCACGGCCTACCACCACCTTATCGGAAATGGCCGGCTGGCTTGCGCCCTTGGCGGTGACGGCGCTCACCTCGTAGTAAACTGCTGCGTTGGCGGCTGTGATGCCGGTGTCGTGCAGCACGGTGTCGGTGAGGGCCTCTGCCACAGTGGCGGCGCCCGGATAGCGCACCACCTTGTAGCGCAGCGAGCTGTGGTCATACTCGCCGCCGTTAACGCCCTTGGCAGGTGCGCTCCATTTAAGCAGCGGATAGCCGGCCTCGAGCGCTATGCTCAGGCCCTGCGGTGTGCCGGGCACGTCTTCGCCCGCCCACGATGTGATGGTGGCTGCGGCGCCGCGGAAGTCGGCATCGGCCGTTGTCACCTCCACCTTTTGCAGGCCTTCGGTGAGCGTCAGCACTTGTGTTTGGGCCTTGGCGCCCGGGGTGATGCCGTCGACCACAGCGGCTTGAGTGCCGTTGATGTTCACAATGGCCGATATGGGCGCTGTGAGCTGGCTTCCGCCCACGCTTTTGACGGGGGCAGTGAAGCTCACCTTGGCTGTGAGTGCCATTGGCGAGGTGTAGTCAACAGCAAGGTCTGTCACAGCCTCAGGGGCGCTGTCGGGCACCTTTTCGGGCATTTCATATAGTCCGGCAAAGCCGGCATTGTTCTCAAAGTCCCTGATTTTGGTGGCGGCGCCGGTGGCGGTGTTCACGCTGTAGAGGGCCGACTTGCCCTTTTCGTCGGTGGCGGCCCAGTAGAGCACGCCATCGCTGCCAAAGGTCATGGTGTTGTTGTATTCGGGATACACCCCCGTTTTGCCTATTTGCTCATACTTGCCCGTCTTTTTGTCGATTTTTATGAGCCAGCCGGTATAGCCCCAAATGCCATACAGCTCGCCAGCCTTGTTGCAGGCCAGGGCAAACACGCGGCGGTCGGTGAGTGCGATTTCGGTGGCCTCGCCCAGGGTGAGGCTGTAGGTGCCAAAGCGGTCGTACTCATCGTTGTCGCTGTCGTAGAACACCCCATACACCTTGCCCGTGGTGGGGTCGTAGGTGAGGTCGGTGGGCACGTTCACCACATCGGTCTGCTCGTTGCGGCTGCGCGACCACGACAGGGTGGAGTATTCGCTCACATATGCCGTTTCGCCCGAGGCCGAGGCGCTGACCACATAGTAGGTGTTGTTCACCTTCACGCCGGCGCGCATCTTGGTGAAGTCGTTGTTCTGATACACCTTGCTCTCACCTCCGTTTTCCTTGGCCTGGATGGTGTAGATGCCGGCGGTGATGGGATACAGATAGTGTCCGGCCGAGTCGGTGACGCCCCACAGGTCGCTATACACCATGGCTGCGCCCAGGGTGGTGTTGGAGCCCGGCACGCGCAGGGAGGTG
>CALBLR010000332.1 GCA_937896015.1 uncultured Prevotellaceae bacterium
AGACCCACCCACAGATTAAGCCGCTTCTAATGACCGATTTGGGTTAAATCACTGAAGTTTTTTGATTGTTTTACTATCCTTATCGGAACAAACTTAGCCAAATCATCCTCTATGTAGTTGTATCCACTTATTAAAACTTATCTCATTTCAGAATTGGATTACCATAATTAGAATGTTATCATGTAATGACTCACAATTGTTAATCCGGGTCATGGCTGCTCGGTGGGGAGTTGGCGGATTACGCGGCAGGGGTTGCCCACGGCCACGCAGTGGGGCGGAATGGAGCGGGTGACCACGCTGCCGGCGCCCACCACGCTGCCCTCGCCTATGGTGACGCCGGGCAGCAATATCGAGCCACCGCCTATCCAGGCGCCGTCGCAAATGCGCACTGGCAGGGCGTAGGTGTTGCAAAATGCGGGGCGCTCGGGCGTGACGCGCTCGCTGAGCATCACCGAGTGGGTGGCGGTGTAGATCTGCACGTTGGAGGCTATGAGCACGTTGTCGCCTATGGTGATGATGTTGTTGTCGACAAAGGTGCAGTTCATGTTGATGATCACGTTGCTGCCCACCCTGATGTGGCGGCCATACTCGCAGTGGAAGTCAACATCGACGTGCACGCGGCTGCCCATGCTGCCGAATAGCTGGCGCAACAGGGCGGTGCGTGTTTCGACATCGGCATAGTCGGTGTCGTTGAGCTGGCGCGTGAGCCGCTTGGCCGTGAGGGTCATGGCGGCCAGCTCGGGGTCGCTGCCGTTGAACACCTCGCCGGCAAGGCATTTTTCGAGTTCGCTTTTCATTTCTCTATTGTAGTGGCTGGTTTTTTTATGCAAATTTAATCAATACGCGGGTAATAAGTGACGCTGCGCGGCCGTTAAATTGTTTAGTGACATCAACATTAATTTTTTAATTGACATCAAATGGAACTGAAAGCACGATTTGACCACTTCAACTTCAACGTGAGCGACCTTGCCAAGAGCATTGAGTTCTACGACAAGGCTTTCGGGCTCAAGGAGCACCACCGCAAGGAGGCTGCCGACGGCTCGTTCACGCTTGTGTATCTCACCGACAGCGACAGCCAGTTTCTGCTGGAGCTGACGTGGCTGCGCGACCACCCGCAGCGCTACGACCTGGGCGAGTGTGAGTTTCACCTGTGCCTGCGCGTGGCGGGCGACTACGCCAAGTGGCGCGAGTATCACAAGGCCATGGGCTGCGTGTGCTTTGAGAATGAGCAGATGGGGCTCTACTTTGTGGAGGATCCTGACGGATACTGGATTGAGGTGCTGCCGCTGAAGTGATGCCGTGATGCCTTATGGACAAGACTTGCAAGATTCTGGCCGTGGCGGCCGTGGTTGCCGCTGTGGCCTACACCATTATGCCTTTTGACTTCGACCGCGAGGGTGTGCTGGGCTATGCCGACGACTTCTTCGCGTTTATGGCCGCGTTCACATGGGCGCGGGCAGCATTCACGGCGCCTGCGCAGAAGGCGGTGAGGCGGCAGCTGTGCATGGTGGCTGCGGTGTGCCTTTGCTTGTGTGTGCTGTGGCTGGTGCTGCTGGCTTTCGCGGGCGTGGGAGGGGCCATTTAGGCAACCCCTATCAGCTCGATTTCGAAAATGAGTGTGGAGCCGCCTGGTATGCCTGGCACTCCGCGCTTGCCGTAGCCTTTTTCGGCCGGGATGTAGACTTCCCACTTGTCGCCCACATGCATGCGCGTGAGGGCTATGACCCAGCCCTCGATGAGTTCGCGCACACGCAGTGCGGGCGGTGTGCCGCCGAGGCTGTTGTCAAACTTGCGCCCGTTGATGGTGCGGCCCATGTAGTGGACCACCACCACGCTGCCCAGGTTGGGCTGCGGCCCGTCGGGGCTGCCGCTGGCAATGACGCGCGCCAGCACTCCTCCGCCCAGGGCGGTTACACCCGGCTCGGCGGCCTTCTGCTCAAGCCACTGCCGGTTTTTTTCGATGTATTCTTGCTTTGCCATGAAAAAACTTTTTTTGTTTATTATGATGCAATTGATGTGCCTCGCACTGCTACAGTTTTCAATGCTGTGCGGGCTATTCCTGTACATTGCCAAGCCTCACACCGGCACCACGAGCATTGGCACGTCGCTCTGAAACAGCACGCGATGGGCGATGCTGGGGTTGAACAGGCGCGAGAAGATGCTCTTCTTTTTGTTGGGCACCACTATGAGGTCGATGTGGTTCTGCTCCACGTATTGCTGAAACTGGTCGAGAAACCGCGTCGGGCTAAGGCGCTTGGTCTTAAACGTGCAGCCGCGGTAGTGCTCCTTGCAGTAGGCGGTGAGCTGCCGCAGCGACTTGTCGACGTAGGCGGCGTCCTTTTTGTCGACCACGGGGATGATGGTCACATTGAGGCCATCGCCTCCAAACAGGCGCTGGAATATGTCGAACGAGATGACGTCTTGCTGAATGAGGTTGCTGAAAAAGGCCACATTGCGTATGGCGGCCACGCTGCTGAGTGCGATGTTCTCGGGCACGGTGAATATGGGGAAGCGGCAGGCGTCGAGCACCTCGGCGGTGACGCTGCCCAGCATGTCGTGCTCCTTTTGGTGGATGCCGCGAGTGCCCATCACTATGAGCGACACATCGTTGGCGCTGGCGCAACTGAGGATGCTCTCCTCGGGGATGCCCTCGCACACCTCCGAGCCGACACCCACCTGAGGCAGCTCGCCCGAGGCCATGCGCTGGCGCACCGTGGCCACAAAAGCGGCCATTCGCTGGCGGGCCAGCAGCTTCATTTGACGCTCGTCGCTGCCGTCACCGCCCGACAGGGGCAGCAGAAAGCGGTGGCTTTCGTTCATGTAGGCATGCAGCAGTATCACCGACCCGCCCACCTTGCGGGCATACTCGCAGCCCACCTTGCAGGCCTTGGCCGAGTAGTCGCTGAAGTCAACGGGAATGAGCACGCTGCCCGCGTGGCGGGCCGCATGCTGGGCGTGGGTGTCTTCGGCCACGGTTAGAGCCAGCGGCAGGTCGCGCTCGTGGATGCGCACCCTCACGCCCGAGGCCACAGAAGCCTCCTGAAGGTCCACATTGTGCAGCACGGCCTCGACGCCGGCCTCCTGAAGCAGCCGTTTGAGCTCCACGGCGCGGTCGTAGGTGTGTATGGCCAGCGTTATCAGCCTGTCGGCACTGCTGCTGTTATCGTGTTTGTCTGTCATTGTAATCTGTTAGTTAATTGCACACAAGCTACACATTTTCCAGGACACTTGCGCAAAAAAAATGCGCGGGCATCGTGGTGGCACTCCGGTTTGGTGGCCGGCGTCCTGCCTCACGTGACCCGCGCTTGTACTGTTGCTTTACCGTTAATTACTCTGTGAGCAATAAAAATAGCTTTGCTGTTTACTTCAGTTCTGCATCAATCAGACTTCTTCGGCCTCAGCCTTCTTCTTGCTCTTTTCGATGATTTCGAGCGCCATATCCAAAATCTTGGGGTCGTCGAGAATCACCACACCTCCGTCGGGTCCGGGCTCTATGTGAACGCCCATATGCGAACCAAAGTCATAGTTTGATCCTCCAAAATAGTTTCTCACTGTTTGAACTGTTACGTTCAACTTGTCGGCAATCACATGGGTTGAACCCTCGGGTAAGCTGTCTTTGATGCGACGAAGCTCGTTAAATGAAATTGTCCTGGGCATGATAATACTTGTTTTTAAAGTTGTGTTATTAATTTGGTATAAATGTA
>CALBLR010000333.1 GCA_937896015.1 uncultured Prevotellaceae bacterium
CCCCCCCCACGGCTCAAAGCGGCCGCCGCCGATGCCCCTGAGCCACTCGGGCTCCATGGCCTCAACATCAAGCCCTTGGGCATCAAGCCACCGCTGGGCACGCTTGGCTCCCCTGCACACCACGGCCGATCCAGCAGGCGCATACCACGCGGGCAGCAGCTGCAAGTCGCGCCTGAGCTGCTGCGCAAATGGCGGCGCTGTGTAGTTGGGGCCGCCATTGGCCAGGGCCAAGTCGTTTTCCGGGTTGAAAATGAAGATGCTGCGCATAGGCTTATTGAAAGGAGGCATATAAAAAAATTAATGGAAGCCAATTGCTTAGCTTCCATCATTGATTTTTCGTGACCCATATAGGATTCAAACCTATAACCTTTTGATCCGTAGTCAAACACTCTATTCAGTTGAGCTAATGGGCCAGATTGCATAGCGGCTATTTCCGTTTTGCGCTGCAAAATTACGCAATATATCTGTAACAGCAAAGCATTTTTCAAAAAATATTTTTCAATCCGCACAAATTTCGTGATTTCAGGGATTGGGGTGCGGCCAAGTCAGAACAGATAGGGCACCGACGGGTCGGAGTTCAGGCGGTCGACATATTCCATAAAATAGCTGTTGACCATGGGTGTTGACTGGTAGTCCTTCATCATGGTGTAGCGGCGCAGCAAGTCGGGATATGCGTCGAGCAGCCCTATGAGGTAGTCGCTGTCGACCTTGTGCACGGTGTGTGTGGCAAAGTCGAGGTGGTAGAAAGGAGCCGTGGCGCCATTGTACATGCCGCCCATGCCCACACCGGTGTCCATGCCCGTGACAAGGCCCACCATCATGTTGAGCATCACGCCTCCAAAGGTGGGTCCGCCGCGCAGCCACTGCACAAACGCCACTTTAGCCGAGAAGAACAGCGGCACAAAGCGTGAAAAGTGCGAGCAGTCGCCCTTGAAGTTGGCCTTGATCCAGTTGCTGCTGATGAGCCACGTGCTGTCGCCGATGGCCACTGCCACCGAACGCTGCCTTAGGGAGCGCGTCACGCGCTTGTCGGCCGTGGAGAAGTCGTAGTCATATGGCGAGCGCACTTCTATTTTGGGGTTGACGACCACCGTGTCGGCCCGCTGGTTGAATATCGACTGCCACGAGCGGTAGACGCACAGCGTGTCGGCCGTCTGCGCCGCACCGCGGCCGGCAAAAGCAGCCACCGCTGCCAGCACTATGGCTGCCCGCAGTGCAGCCTGCCTGAGTTTCATTGCCATAATATCACCATTTACAAACTATCCTATTCACTCGCCGCGGCTGAGCACGGCCTGCACATCGGCCTCGGTGCCGCAAAAGGCGCCCGTTTTTTCGAGGTTGAGCGTGGCCATGGCGGCGGCAAAGCGGCCGGCCTCATCGTAGCCGGCCCCGCGGCTGCGCATATACAGGTAGCCAGTGGCGTAGGTGTCGCCGCAGCCAGTGGCGTCGACCAGTTGCTTGGGACGGTAGGCGGGAATGCGGTGCATCAGGCCGTCGGCATATATCACCGAGCCATAGCTGCCCAGCGTCATCAGCACCTCTTTCACTCCCCAGCCGGCCAGCACGCGCGCCGCCGGCTCGAGGTCGGAGTAGCCGGTGAGCGACTCAATTTCGTGCTCGTTCACCTTGAGGATGTCGACCATCTGCAGCACCTGGCGCTTCTGCTGCCAGTCGCAGGGATACACCTTGTCGCCGTCGACATAGCGCAGGAACCCCTGCGCGTCGACGCTGAGCGTGCCGCGGCCCGCAAGCGACTCGATGGCGTCGAGCGGGAAGTCGTCGGCCAGCAGCGAGCCCAGGTGGATGTAGCGCGCCTCAACTCCGCTCAACTTCTGGGCGGTGAAGGGATCGGCCTTGGCCAGCACGCGCTGGCGGCGGTTGTTCATGTTCTCGCCATAGGAGTTTTCGAAAAACACCGTGTGGCGGCTGGGAATCACCTCCACCTCGATGCCGGCGCCGCGCATGCGGTCAACGGCCTGCATGTCGGCCTCGGCGAGCGATGTCACGAGCTTGTAGCTCACCCCGGGCATGCGGCTGATGCCGTAAGAGAAGTAGTAGGAAGTGCCGCCGTTGAGCGAGGCTGTGCTGTGAGGGGTTATGATTTTGTCGAGCGTGATGTGCCCGATGCAGCAAATGTCAGTCATTCGTAAATCGATATAAATTGTAAATTTTCACCAAATCGTGCCGCAAAATTAGAGCTAAAAATCATAATACGCAACTATTCACGCCAAAAGCCGCGCCGCCAGGGCATTGCTTACGAAGTGCGACAAAAACGGAAAAAAATATTCTACGCATTGCTAAAGGCACATGTGCTATATTTTTTGTGATGGTTCATAAAGAATTGTTTTTGCCTTTCAACTTCACTGCGGAGTTCTTCCTCGGTAGGCATATATGTCATATATTTTGCTGCAAAAAGTTGGCTGCTTTCATTCAGTACAGAATATTTAGCTATCGTTGAATCAGTATCGGTGCACAATAATACGCCAACGGTTGGGTTGTCGTCTTTACCCTTAACAACATCATCATACATACGCACATACATATCGAGTTGTCCTATGTCAGCATGGCGCATTTTGTGCGTTTTCAATTCAAAAAACACAAACCGCTTCATGCGGAAATTATAAAACACCAAGTCAATATAGAAATCATCTGTTTCCGTGGCTATATGTTGCTGCCTTTCCACAAAAGCAAATCCACGTCCAAGTTCTAAAATGAACTGCTCAAGATTGTCAATTAGAGCCTGCTCAAGCTGCGACTCATTGTATTGTACGTTTTTCCTCAGGCCCATAAATTCAGCCACCGTTGGATTTTTTATATACTCCATTGGATCTTTTTCGTCATACGGAGCTACGGCATTCACATCCCCAGACACTTTGCCTACACGCTGCTGAGCAAGACGTCTCTCATAATACTGAGATGATATGTTGCGGTCAAGCGTGGTTGTGCTCCACATGTCTTTAGAGGCTTGTGTAAGGTACCACATTCTGGCCACTGGGTTTGAGACAGACAAGAGTCGACGAATGTGAGTCCAGGTGAGATTTTGCACGAGTTCGTGCAAAATTCCATAGTCGCTGAACGCCAAGTAAAATTGCCTGAAATACGACAAATTTCTACGACCAAAACCAGAGCCAAAATCGTTTTTCAAGTCATCTGCAAGTTTGTCAATGAGCCTTGCTCCATAAACAGCCCTGCACTCACCCTTCTGCTCCTCTTCAACTATTCGCTTTCCAATGTTCCAATATGTATTGAGCATTACACTACCAGCCATGGCATAAGCCAAGCGTCGGCCATTTTCTATTATTTGACGAATGTCAGATATAAATGATCTGCCCTCAATGGGTGTACTATTGATATTATTCGACATTTTTTATTTAACAATTGAACCATCAAATTAACCGCTGCCTTGCTGTATACTTAACAACAAAGTCCGCAGCAAAAAATCTAAACTCTGGCAAGCCGCTTTGACATTTGCAAATATATGAAAATATCTTTCAATATCTATGAATTGACGCCTTGATTTCACACGCAACCACCGTCTTGGCGACATACGCCGGCTTTAGCTGCGGGAGTAATTGCAGAAAGTGGAAATTAAATTGTAACTTTGCGGCATGACACGCAAGATAGTGATGATAGGCGCGGGCAATGTGGCGGCAAGCCTGGCCCGCGCGCTGGCACGCCGCCACCGCATTGTGCAGGTCTACAGCCGGCACCTGGCCAACGCGCAGCGGCTGGCCGGGGCGGTGGGCTGCGGCGCGGCCACCGACAGCCTCGCCGGCATCGACCCGGGCGCCGACACCTATGTGATGGCGGTGCGTGACGACGCCATTGCCCAGGTGGCCGCGGCGGTGCCCGACCGCCCGGGAGCATTGTGGCTGCACACGTCGGGCACCAAGCCGCTGGCGGTGCTCGGCGCGAGCCACGCACGGTGCGGGGTGCTGTATCCCATGCAGTCGTTCAGCCGCGAGATGCCCGTTGACTTCAGCGGCGTGCCCGTGTTTGTGGAAGGCTGCGACGCCGAGGCCGAGGCCGAGGTGGCTGAGCTGGCCCGCAGCATATCGGGCCGCGTGGAGGCGGCCGACAGCAGCAAGCGCGCGCGGCTGCACGTGGCGGCCGTGATGGCGTGCAACTTTGCCAACCACCTGTGGGCCCTCACGGCCGACACGCTGGCCGAGGCAGGCATCGACTTCAAGGTGATGCTGCCGCTCATACGCTCCACGGTGGCTAAGCTCGACACGCTCAGCCCGGCACAGTCGCAGACGGGGCCGGCCGTGCGCGGCGACATGGAGGTGATTGGCCGCCAGCGCCAAATGCTGGCGGGACGCACGCGGCAAATATATGACCTGCTGACCGAGAGCATAATCGAGCACTCAGGCAGGAGCAATGAAGAAACCAAACTATAAGCAAGCTATATGAGTTCCATCGACTACGACTTGAAACGGATACGCGGGGTGGTGTTTGACATCGACGGGGTGCTGTCGCCGTCGACCATTCCGCTGGCGCCGTCGGGCGAACCGATGCGCATGGTGAACATCAAGGACGGATATGCCATTCAACTGGCCGTGAAGCACGGGCTGCACATTGCCATACTGAGCGGCGCCAAAACTCAGGCCATCGACGTGCGCTTCCGCGGCCTTGGAGTGACCGACGTGTTTTTGGGAGCGGCGGTGAAGCTGCCCGTGCTGCAGCAGTGGATGCGCGACCGCGGCCTCAGCCCCGAGGAAGTGGCCTATGCCGGCGATGACATCCCCGACCTGCATGTGATAGGCCACGTGGGCCTTGGCGTGGCTCCGGCCGACGCCGCCCCCGAGGTGAAGCAGGCCGCACGCTACATTTCGCCCTACGCGGGCGGATATGGCGTGGGACGCGACCTGCTGGAGCAGATAATGAAGGCTCAGGGGCTGTGGCTTGACGACCGCCACGCCTTTGGCTGGTGAAGACACACTACTTTTACACCGATTTGGCTATGAACAATCCGCTTGACAATCTAAAGAAATACGACATAGTGCTGGCCAGCGGCTCGCCGCGGCGGCGCGAACTGCTGGCGGCGCTCGATGTGGAGTTTGCCGTGGAGGTGAAGCAGGGCATCGACGAGAGCTATCCGGCCGGCATGCCGCCCGACGAAGTGCCCCTTTACCTGTCGGCGCAAAAGGCACGCGCCTACATGGCCGACGCCACCGAGCGCCAGCTGGTGATAACGGCCGACACGGTGGTGATAGCCGGCGGGAGCATCATGGGCAAGCCACACTCGGCCGCCGAGGCGCGGGCCATGCTGCGCAGCCTGAGCGGCGGCCGCCACCATGTGGTGACGGGAGTGACGCTGCTGCACGGCGGCCACACCACCACATTCGGCGCAAGCAGCACGGTGGAGTTTGCTCCGCTCTCTGATGGTGAAATCGACTACTACGTGGACCGCTACCGTCCGCTCGACAAGGCCGGGGCCTACGGCATTCAGGAGTGGATAGGCTGCGCGGCCATACGCTGCATCGAAGGCAGCTTCTACAATGTGATGGGACTGCCCGTGCAGCGGCTGTATGAAGAACTGAAGAAACTGTAAACCTTTTTAACCTCTTTACAAAAAAATTACTGCTATGGGACTGGTGATAGGAATCGACGTGGGCGGAAGCACCACAAAAATCGTGGGTCTTGACAACGACGGCTGCATCAAGTCGCCAATGTTTATCACGGCGGCCGACCCTGTGACGTCGCTCTTTGGAGCGTTTGGCAAATATGTGTATGACAACGGCATAAGCCTTGCCGATGTGGAGCACGTGATGCTCACTGGAGTGGGCAGTTCGCACGTGGACACGCCCATCTACGGACTGCCCACAAGCAAGGCCGACGAGTTTCAGGCCGACGGCCTCGGGGCGCACTTCGACAGCGGCCTCGACAGGCTGATGGTGGTGTCGATGGGCACCGGCACCACGCTGGTGAGGGTCGAGGGCAACGAAATAAGGCACGCTGGAGGCATAAGCATGGGGGGCGGCACGCTGCGCGGCCTGTCGGCCCTGCTGCTCAAAACCAGCAACATAGCCGAGGTGGTGGAAATGGCCTCACGCGGCGACATTTCTAAAATCAACCTGCAAATAAAGGACATCACCACCCATCAGCTCGAGGGGCTGCCTATGTATGCCACAGCGTCGCTGTTTGGCAAGGTGGTGAACTCGAAGGCCGATGAGAGCGACATTGCCAAGGGGCTGATATGCATGGTGCTTGAAACCATCGGGTCGTGTGCCGTGCTGGCGGCGGCCAACAGCCAGCTGCGCGACTTTGTGCTGATTGGCAACCTCACGCGCCTGCCCGACTGCAAGGTGATATTTCCCATAATGGAAGACCTGTATGGCGTGCGCTTCCACGTGCCGGCCCATGCCGAATATTGCACGGCTCTGGGCGCCGCACTCGCCTACCGCAGCGTGTAAAGTTGAGTTTTTTTAGACAGAAAGACATAAAGACAAATAAAGACAAATAAAGACAAATAAAGACAACAACATATCTTTAACAATATGTCTTTATGTCTTTTTCGTTGAATTCCCAATCGTGCAGCTATGTGGCTTTATGTCTTTATTGTCTAAATTCCCAAATTGTGCAGCTATGTGGCTTTATGTCGGAAGTCCACAAATTGAAATCTCTCAACTTTAAACTCTCAACCTTAAACTTTAAAACCTACTGTTCGGCATTAAAATTTCAATGTGCAATGCAACGCTTTCAATCGTCTCCTCATCAAGCATTTACAGTAAGTTTGAAATATTTTGCCATTTTCTTTGCTTTTATCAAATATTTCACTACTTTAGCACATTATTAACCACATAATACGAACTGGGATGAAACGACTCAAGAACCAACACCTATGGATGCCCGCAATCGCAGTGCTGGCAACCGTCCTTATGCTGCTATGTTCGTGCTCAGACGACATGGTTACTGGCAGCAAAGTCAGAACCGACAATGTGGCTGAAGCCGTTTTCACATTTGATGGCGCAGTGAGCAAGTTTGCCAACTACCGCACATTTGATGAGAAAATGGCCGCTTGCCAAATTCCAGAGGACCTGCTTAAAAAGCTACCCACCGAAAGGTTGGTGCAGCTTTGCGCGCAGCATCCACTAAACGCCATTTGTTATGCCTACGACAACCCTATGACTGGCGCTAAGTACATCATGGCGCACTTCAATGGCTTTCAAGAACTCAAGAGCCGCAGTGACGCGGCTGAAAAACTTGTGGACTTTTACAGCGGCATTGACTATGCGCACGTGCAGAGTGAGCCATACGCCATTACTCTAAAAGACCGCAACGGCAACACCTACAGCAACTCAGGAATTTCTTTTGTAGAGCTCATTCTGGCTTCGGGTGAAATATCGCAACTCACTAATGCCACAGAGGCAGCCAAACTCACGGCAGCTGTTGACGATAAATTCGAGCAGAAAGCCGCCAACCCAAGTGTGTTCAGCGCTGTGTCACTAAGAAGTTCACTGATGGTGCGTGCAAACATTGCACTTGAAAGCGGCCGTCTGAACGGAGAGCAAGCCAAGGCTGTGTCATCATTTTATGAATGCGGAGGCAGCCTTGACAGAATGGGAGAAGTTTCAAGGATATTATTCACCGGCAAATAAGCGCAACCACTATGAAAAGATTTATATTTGGCATATTCTTCATTGCATCTGCATTAAGCATATTTGCAGACATTGACGAAAACGATATTATAAGCCGCGGGAATGGCGTTAAGTACATCTACACCCCCAAGGGGCAAAAAGTGCTTGCAGAAACAATTGATTACGAAATGACATCCTCTGAAAACAAAGAATTGAAGAGCTATTGTAAAAAGATGTATCCTAATGCTGTGATTATTGGGGATGCCTCTGTGAAATACAATTGTCATGCTTACGCTTGGAGATCAAATTTCAGCAACTCACCAGATTACTGGCTGCAACACATTAGAATAAAAAGCAACACTCCGAACCTATCCAAATTTTGGACAAATGACCGATATATTGAAATTGACCCCAGCATAAAACAAATTGCGGAGAAAATAGTTTATTATAAGGACAACAGTTTTGCTGATGCTTCAATAACACATTCAGCCGTACCCTCTAAGACACACGGATACTATGAGTCAAAATGGGGACAGCTGCCGGTTATGCGTCATTTTCCAGATGATGTGCCAACCGTATACGGCACCAATAAACGATATTTTGTACTTTTGGCCACAGAGGATGGTGTTTTAGTTTGCAGCAATGGCTACGGTGAAATTGAACCTCACAAAAGAGCTACATATTTCGCTGACGCGAGCTTGAAAACAAGGCTATTGGCGAAACGAATCACTTGCACTATCGAAAACGCAAAGGGAGATGATGCGGTGGAGCGCGGGACGGCTGTGGTTCACAACTATTCTTCCGATGGGATAGATGCGACATTCACTAAAAGCGGGATATATGAGATGTATTTGAAGTTTTACGA
>CALBLR010000334.1 GCA_937896015.1 uncultured Prevotellaceae bacterium
GCCAACGTGACCCCGTCGGGCTCGAAGAAGACGGCCACCTACAGCGTGAAGTATGCCGATGTGAACACGTCGACCCCGGCCGGCAGCGTGGCCGGCAGCGTGAGCGCCGCCACCAAGGTTAAGGGGCAGCCGTTTGAGCTATACATCGACTACGGCGGCATGACGTGGAACGAGAGCGTGAAAATCGACACCAAGGTGCCCAGCGGATACACGCGGGTTGACAGCCGCCAGCTGCTGAACATGCTGGGCAGCAAGTAGAATTCACACCAAGCCGCAAGCAGATGATTGAAATCAGCCTATACCAGCCAGCCATGCAGCAGGAGTGGGACGACTTTGCGCGCCAGTCGCGCAACGCCACATTCCTGCTGCAGCGCGGCTACATGGACTACCACAGCGACCGCTTCAGCGACTATTCGCTGGTGGCGCGCACGCCACAGGGCCGGCTGGCCGGGCTGCTGCCGGCCAACCGCGCGGGCGACACCGTGCTGAGCCACCAGGGGCTGACCTACGGCAGCTGGATAGTGCCCTTCCGCCACTTCGACGCCACGGTGATGATGGAGATCACGGCCGCCACCATCGAGTTTCTCAAAGCACGCGGCGTGAGCCGCCTGGTGTACAAGCCAATCCCCTACATCTACCACCGCTACCCTGCCGACGACGACATCTACGCCCTGTGGCGGCACGGCGCGCGCCTCACCGAGTGCAACATCTCCACCGCCATAGGCCTCGGCAACCCCATTCCCTACGACCGCGGCAACAAAAGCGGCCTCAAGGCGGCGCAGCGGGCAGGCCTCAAGGTGGAGCAGACCGATGCGGCCTACCCCGAGTTTTGGCAACTGCTGAGCGATGTGCTCGGGCAGCGCCACGGTGCCAAGCCGGTGCACACGCTGGCCGAGATTGAGCTGCTGCGCAGCCGTTTCCCCGACCACATAAAGCTATACGCCGCCACTCTTGGAGGCAAGGTGGTGGCCGGCACGTTGATGTTTGCCGACGGGCCTGTGGCCCACAGCCAGTATATAGCGTCGAGCGACGAGGGCCGCCGTGTGCACGCCCTCGCGGCAGTGTTTGCCCGCGTGGCGGCCGACGCCACCGCCATGGGACGGCGCTACCTCGACTTCGGCATATCGAATGAAGACCACGGGCGGCTGCTCAACGCCGGCCTGGTGCAGCAAAAGGCGCGGCTCGGAGGCCGCGGCGTGGCCTACAACACTTTCACCCTCGATCTGTAACGACCAACGGCACACAATTTCATCTATGGCAAAAGGCGGCATATCAAAGATGGCCATTAAGGCAATGGGGCTGTTTGGCGGCGTGCAAATGGCTGGCATATTGTGCTCGATAGTGCGCACCAAGCTGGTGGCGCTGTGGATAGGCCCCGTGGGCATGGGCCTGTTCGGGCTGTTCAACCAGGCCCTGGAGATGCTCAACACCGCCACCAATCTGGGCGTGCGCTCGAGCAGCGTGCGCGACGTGTCGCAGGCCCTCGACTGCGGCAACCGCGGCCACGTGGCGCGCGTGATAGCCGTGGTCAGGCGGTGGTCGGTGTGGCTGGGCATGGGCGGAGCGCTGGTCACCGCAGCCCTTGCGCCGGCGCTTAGCCGCCTGTCGTTTGGCGACGAGAGCCACCTGTGGGGCTTTGTGGCCCTTGCGGCGGCCGTGCTGCTGATGGCGCTCACCAACGGCGAGTATGCCGTGCTGCAGGGCACGGCGCGCCTGCGCCGCCTGGCCAGCGTCACGCTGTGGGGCACCCTGGGCGGACTGCTCATTAGCGTGCCGCTGTTCTACTGGCTGCGCGAGCGCAGCATTCTGCCCTCGATTGTAGCCTATGCCGCCTGCTGCGCGGGTGCTGCGTGGGCGCTGCGCGACCGCACGTGGCCCGCGGTGCGCGTGCCGGCAGGCGAGGCGGCCCGCATGGGGCTGGGCTTTGTGAAGCTCGGCGCCTACATGACAGCCGGCAGCTTTGTGTCGATAGCCGCCTCCTATGCCTTCAGTTCGTGGCTCAACCACGCTGGCGGCACCGGCGAGGTGGGCCTTTACCAGGCAGGCTACACACTGGTGAACAAATACACCGGCCTGGTGCTTACGGCACTGGGCATGGAGTACTATCCGCGGCTGGCGCGCGTGGCAGGCAGCCGCCTGCGCCTTCGCGCCATGGTGGGCCAGGAAGTGGTGCTGTGCATGGTGGTGATGGCGCCCGTGGTGGCAATGATGATGGCACTGCGCCAGCCGGTGGTGAGACTGCTGTATTCTGGCGAGTTTGTGGCCGTGCTGGGCATGGTGTCGTGGTGCCTGGTGGGCACGGTGTTCAGGGCGCTGTCGTGGTGCATGTCGTTTGTGATTCTGGCCAAGGGCGACGGCCGCACCTTCCTCGTCACCGAAACGCTTAGCGCAGCCGTGGGGCTGGCGCTGAACGTGGTGTGCTACACGCATTGGGGGCTCGACGGGC
>CALBLR010000335.1 GCA_937896015.1 uncultured Prevotellaceae bacterium
ACCAAAAAACGCATCATCGTGGTCTTGCCCGTGCCGGCAAACCCCTTGAGAATGAACACCCGCTGCTTGCCGCCAAGAAAGTCGCACAGGCTGTCGAACGCCCGCTGCTGCCCCTCATTGAGCCTGAACTGTGGCTCAACGCCTGCAATTTCAAACGTTTCCATAAAGCGCTGCGTATATTTGGTGATACTTATCTGCTATGTTCTTTTTAATGTCTTCAGCCTTGTTTGGACTTTCGCGCATGCCAAAGTGGTTGAAGTCGTTGCGGATTTCCGATAGGCTGTAGTATAATTCCGATATTCTCTTTTTCCCGCCATACTGGTTGATGAATACGTATTTTTCATTGTCGGCTGCAATAATCGGCAAAAAATCCTTGAACAGTGGCCGTAGCTCGTCTTTAACCTTCCACTTCTCTTCCTCGTTTATCCACTTCCTTTTTACCACAATAAGTGCGTCTTGCACAAATTTTCTTTGCCCTTCAAGTTCCAGATTGGGGAGCGAATTGCTGTGTTTCATTTGGAAGAATGAAACACAAGCCTCTTGGAGTATCGTCACTGCTTGCTGGAAAAGGTTGTGGTCGATACACCACTTTGCAGCCTTGAATCCGTTTTTAGCACTTTCTCGGCCTTCAAATTCGGCGAACTGCTCCTTCACCTTGTTCAAGATCTCTTTAAGTTGAGGCAGGTTGACGTCAAGACCTTCTGCCTGGCTTTCCAGCGCCTTAAAGTTCTCGCCGCTCAATATGTTTTTGCCACGGCAAGTTTGCATGTCAAGTGCTATGTCGTTTAGTGTACTCACCACCTCCTTCACATTTTCATTGACATTGCTTGATTCCGTCAGGCTTTTAAGCTGGTCGGCATTGCCGCTGTTGATGAACGAGGCGGCCGCGCTGGTCCAGTCTTGCAGCGTGGAATATTGCGTCAGGTCCACTATTTGGCCCACATTGGTGTCCTTATCGCGGCCATCCCAGTTGCCGTAGGTGATGCTGCGCACTGTGACGCCCTTGAGAAACTTGGCGTAGTTAAACATCACCAGCATCAGCATGGGCAGGTATCTGAATGCGTGGGTCGAGTCGAAATACACCTCATCGCCTTCGTCCAAGAGGTTATATACGGTTTCGAATATCTTCAATATGTCGCCATCATTGCTTCCATCGGGCACATCTTGCCTGCTCGTCTGCGGCTTGAACCCTGCGCTGTTGAGTTCGCTTTCAAGGCCGGGCTGCTTTATTACCGCCTTTGTCTCAGGGTCCTTTTGCCCGTCGTCCAGCCAATTTTTAATTTCAGAGCCGTTAGCACCTTTGGTGGTGAGTATAATCACACGGTCGTTGGCGTTGGTCTTGTCCCATTCGCCTATACGCTCAAGGTATTCAAGCGTGGCCACTTGAATAAAACGCATGCTA
>CALBLR010000336.1 GCA_937896015.1 uncultured Prevotellaceae bacterium
CTACGATATACGTGTTTTATGATGCGTTTACAGCATCAACGGTGTCACCTGTTACGCCGAGAGTGCATAATATGCCATTGCCATATCCTATCCGGGCAACCCTTGGCTTTCAAAGGCGTGGATTACTTGGGCATGTAGTCGCGGTAGGGATTGCCTTCGTCGGCAGTGTTGGCGTCGCGCTGCTTGGGCATGTAGGCGGCGTTGGGGTCGTCGGCCGGCTTCACTTCCACTCCCTCCACCACTATGGGGGCGGGCTGGGATGCAGCCTGTTCATTATTTTCTCCCTTTTCGGCCTTGCGGCCCTTGTGGCGCACGTGGTCTTTTTCGAGTTTGTTGATCTCATGGTGAATGTCGGCGCTCATTTTGGTGCCGATTTCGGTGATGTGCTTTTTGCCCTCTTCGAGGCTGTGGTCGATTTGTTCCTCAAGCATGCGGTTGAACTTGAACGGCAGCATCGACAGCAGGGCCGACACCATTGCCATTATGGTGAGCACAAGTGATGTCTGGTAGCCAATGCCGAGCCCGGTCACCTCAAAGCCCTGCGCAATGGTGGCGTCGGCCATCAGATCGGGGTCGTGCGTGAGGTCGGGCTGCACGTGCACCTCGCATGCGTTGAGCAGAAACACCAGCCCAAGCGATGTGAGTGCTGCCACTGCAAAACCCCAGTAGCGGTTCTTAAGGCTGTTGACGCCAATGGCTGTGAAGCACGATATGAAAGGCAGCAGGGCGTAGAGCGTCTTCAGCACGCTGAAGTCTTGCGTTATAAGCCCGGCGGTGTAGAAAAATCCGCTCTGGGTGCCTTGGAACGATATCTCGTGAAACGGCAGGAATATGTAGCACGCCAGCGCGGCCACGAGCAGTATGTTGGTGAT
Source organism: uncultured Prevotellaceae bacterium (assembly GCA_937896015.1). GTDB lineage: Bacteria > Bacteroidota > Bacteroidia > Bacteroidales > Muribaculaceae > Sodaliphilus. The sequence continues at coordinate 873 of CALBLR010000336.1, forward strand.
TGGTTTCATTTGTGTAGTTGTCTATCCTTAGTTTTAATTCTGTGTGTGGTGAGCAAAATCCACGTCACTGTCACTATCGCATTATTACGTTAGACGCTGCCGAGGGCAAAAGGTTTAACCTGTGGCGCTGGCAAACGCCCGCATCACGGCAGATTGCTGTTCAGGTCGATGCGCAGGCCCTCGTTGGCAAGTATGGTGTGCGGAAACTCTTCGCGCGCCTGCTCAAGCAGCGGCTCAAGGCTCTCGTAACGCTTGCTGTAGTGCCCTAAAATCAGGTTGCGCACACCCGCCTCACGCGCCACAATGCCGGCCTCGCGCGCTGTGCTGTGAAAACGCTGGCGTGCCTGCTTGGCGCACTCGTCGCCGTAAGTTGCCTCGTGATACAGCCAGTCGACTCCGGCCACGGCCTCGGTTATGCGCGGGCTGGGGGTGGTGTCGCTGCAGTAGGCATAGCTCACTGCCGGGTCTGCTGGTAATGTGAGCTCGGTGTTGGGCACCGTCAGCCCGCCTGGGGTCACAAAGTCGGCGCCCTCGCGCAGTGGCCGCATTGCGTAGCGCGGCACTTGCCAGCGCGCGGTGGCCTCGGGATTGATGTGGCGCAGTTTGGGCTTTTCGCGCACCAAAAAACCCACTGTGGGCAGGCGGTGACGCAGTGGAAAGGTGCTCACCGTCACGGCGTCGTCTTCATAAATCACGGCGCTGTCGGCGCCTATCACGTTGATTTTAAGCTCAAACGGCATTTGGCGGCAAAAGTAGACCACCACCTCGCCCAGCAGCCTCGCCCCGTCGGCAAAGGTGTGCACGGTCAGAGTGCCCGTCTTGCCCAGCAGCGCAAGGGTGGATATGAGGCCCGGGAGGCCGAAGCAGTGGTCGCCGTGCAGGTGGCTGATGAAGATGTGGTTGAGCCGCATAAACTTCAGCCCCATGCGGCGCATTTCCAGCTGTGCGCCCTCGCCGCAGTCTATCATCATCAGGTTGTCGCGCACGTTCAGCACCTGGCTCGACGGCAGGTGTCGCAGGCTCGACGTGGCCGAGCCGCAACCCAATATGTTGAGTTCAAATCGTGTCATTGCTAAAAACAGCAACTAAGATAGTTATTTTTTTCTACACTGCAAAACGCTAATGCTCATCACTATGCGCAACTGCCTGTCGCCTTTGTTGAATAAATTTTAATTATTTGCTGCCACATGGCTTGCAAATGCCAAAAATAAGGGGTACTTTTGTGATATAGTTTTTTCATAGGATTAGATTTTTAAGGTTTGAAGCAAGCGGTGGTTGTGAAACTCCCGCTTGTTTCATTTTTATGCATATGCGTGTGCATAACTAAAAATGCAGAGGTCCGCCACTGGGCCTCTGCATTTTTTTCAATAGGGGAATATCTTGGATGAGCGCTTAGCGCACCACAAACTTGCTGCCGGCTGCCACATACACGCCTTGCGGCAGTGCTATAAGCTGCTCGCCGCCGTCCACGCTGTAGTGTGCCACGGCTGTGCCGGTCACGTTGTAGATGGTGCCGCTGGCTTCGCCATGGGCTATCACCTTAACGCCTCCATTCACGCCCACAAAGGCAGTGCCGCGCTGCTGCATGGAGGTGCGGTCGATACCCGTCATGCTGCCGCTGGGGTTGATGGGGTGCGACACTTTGTAGATGTAGCCGTTGCCGTTCACGAGGTCGGCCACTGTGGCGGCGCTTGTGTTGCGGTAGAGCACAAAGACGTCGACGCTGTATTTCGGCGCCGACAGCTCGGTGTAGTCGGCGTTGCAGTCAATCACGTTGCCAAAGTCGATGCCGCTCACCACCACAGGCTTGTGTTCGGCACCATACCATTTATACACGCCCTTCGACTGTGTCTTCATCTTGCTGTCTTCGGCAAAGTTGCTGTTCACGCCCTCAATCAGGTAGTAGAGCGGTGTGGCTGCGCCGGCTTCGCTGCCTGGCTCTGCAGCGGCCTTCTTCTTGCCTGGGGCGTCGGGATAGTTGGCTGTGATGTATTCGCCGTCTTGCTTCACCATCACCACGGCGTCGAAGTCCTGGCAGTTTTTGCTGTCGGTCATAAGCTCCACCTTGGGGTTGAGGCCCCAGGTCTTGTAGGTCTCGCCCAGGCTGATGGGGTAGGTGAGCTCGATGTTGGCTGAGGGGTTGGCCTCGGCCACGTCTTTCAGCGACTCAACTGAGGCGAGCACGCTGCTGAAGTCGCTCTCGGTGTAGTCGGCGTCCGAGCACCAGTCGCTGTGGAAGTAGTGGCGCTGCATGTAGTGGCTGTCGTCGGCGGTGTTGTCGCTGCTGTCGAAGTAGTTGGTGTAGACGCGCGTCTTTGCCCCGCCGCCGTTCACCGCATACCATGCGTATATCACAAGGCTGTCGGCGTCGTTGTTGGCCACGCTGCTCACTTCGGGAGCGTTGAAGTCGAGCTGCTGCTTGGTCATCATCTCGCCGCCGAGGTTGCTGATGTTATCCTCAAATTTGTCGCCGTTGAGCGAGAATCCGTTGAACTTGAATGGTGCGTGATAGGTGGCGCTGGCAGTCACTTTTGCGCCCACGGCCACAGTGAGCACCTCGCCCTGCTGCTTGGCGCCGAGGCCTGGCGAACTGATGGTGGGTGCTGCCCATCCCTTGGCGGGACGGGCCTTGATGATGATGTTGCGCACCTTGCTCACAAAGCGGTAGGTGGCGGTGCTTTCGCCCGACTTGCCATATCCGCTCACGCCTGTCTCGGCCCCGGCCTTCACATGCACGTAGGCCAGCTTGCCGAGGTCGCTCACCTTTAGCTCGCTCCAAGCCACAGTCGCGCTTGCGCCCGTGAATTTGGCGCCGCTCACCACCTGGGTGTTGCTGCCGTCGGTGCCCACGGTCCAGATGCTGTAGGTGACGGTGGTGTTGCCCTTCAGCACATCGCTGTCTTCGTTGGGATTGCTTATCACAATCTCGCGGGGGTGGGTGCTGGCAGAGCCCGTGGCGGTGTTGTAGGTGTTCGACTCGGGGGTGATTACGGGATTCTCAAGAGCTTTCACGTTTTTGCGTGTGGCATCGGGAATTATGTCGTCGGCGCGCAGGCTCATGTAGGTGATGCCCATCATGTAGTCGCCTTGGGGGGCTGCAGTGTGCTCGTATTTGTATAACACTTGCGGATATTCCTCAAACAGGATGCCGATGGAGCCGTCGTTCTGCTCGCACAGCGAGCTGTATTGCGCAGTCTCGGCAAGGTCGTCCTCATAGGGGTCGCTCACACACATCAGTTTGCTCCAATTCGGGGTCTCGCTCACGGCCGACTGGTAGAATGCCAGTCCGCTGCGCACACCCGATTTATTGCCGCTGTTTGCAGTGGTTGCCGGCACCGAGTGCAGCAGATATTCTTTGCCTGCGCCGTCGGTGTATTTAATCATCTCGCCATTGGTGGCGGTTGCAAGGCTCATGCCGCAAGACCCTAATTGCACTGGAGTGAAATTGCCCTTTTCATCGTTGATGGTGATTTGCACAAAGTCGCGTTTGTCGCTGTTTGTGCTGCGCACGGTCACAATGAATTTGTTGTCGGCAATTTCGGTTATGTGGCACTCGTCGCCCGAGCCTTCAATGTCAGAAATCTGGCCAAGGTTGGTCCATTTGTCGTCTGCGGGAGAATACATAAGGATGTAGTCTCTTGTCTTTGACGACGAAAGTAGGCTTTCCCAGTTATAGTGGCGGTAGATGGCCAAAACGTTGCCCTTCAGATAGCCTCCGCCAACGCTGCACATGTTGCCTGGGGCTATGTTGCCCCTTGAGTGGCCTAAATTATATCCCAAAAAGCCCGTGCCTTGTCCAATCAGGTTGTCGATGTCGATTTGCTTTAATGCGCTCCACGACTGGCCGTTGTCGTTGCTTATGGCGTAGTAGTTGTTAGTCTTTTTGTCTTTTCCGTCGGTCGAGAGGCTGTAGCCGCTGATCATCGTGCAGAGTATTGCTCCGTTGCCCATGGTCACCACGGCTGCATCGCCATAGCCGGTAAAGTTTTTGCAGTCGTTTCCGCTGCGGCTGCCTTTGGCTATGGTCACGGGGCTGCTCCACGTGAGTCCGTTGTCGGTTGAGCGGCGGCACAGAATGTCGATGTCGTTGGCAATGTCGTGGATGTCCTCCTTGCGGGCGTCGCTCACTGCCAGCAGCGAGCCGTCGGCGGCGCGGGTGATGGCGGGAATGCGGTAGTACTTAGAATAGTAGTCGTCAGGCATGTAGAGCGTCTGTTTCAGCGGCACCAGCACGCGCGAGCCGTTGGCGCGCTGGGTCAGCTTGCCTCTCAGTGAGGTGCCGGTGAGGGCGGTGATGTTTGCTCCGATTTCGGTCTTTTGCTTGGTGAGAGCGGGCAGTTCAATGCCGCTGGCAATGTCGGCAGTAAGATACAGCACATATTTTTTGCTCCCGTCGAGGGCCTCGGCTGCCGTCAGCTGTGTGGCGGTGAGGTCGGTGGTTTCGGCAATGAGTTTCGCTCCGTTTTTCACCTGCGGGTCGCGGTAGTCAAACGGGTGGGCAAACGTGTAGCTCACGTTGTCGCTGCCGCTGTTGGTGTCAAACTTTGTGCCGTTGTATTCACGGGCATAGAGTTTGATGCGGGTGATGTAGCCAGTGGCGCCCAGCAGCTTGTAGCTCACTGTGGGCTGCACGCCGCTGGCGGCGTCGTATTCCACCAGCGCAAGCACCTCGTTGGGGTTGCCCAGACCGGCATAGCCAGTCTCCTGCCACCATTTGCCCGCGGCAAACTCGCTGCCATCGCGGTCGGTGGCTGCGCTTGCGGCAAAGCTTCCTGTCAGCAGGGCTGCGGCCAGGACAACGATTGAGAGTAATTGTTTTTTCATAATCGCTTTTTTGCTTAAAAAATTGATTGTTATTAATGAATTGTATTTGCAGTTTTAGCCTGATCCTTTTTTGCCGATGCTTTATAGATTGTATTGACAATGAAAAATGAGCGGTTGTGATTAGCGCGTTACATTGCGGTCAGCCTCTACTTATTCCAGTGTGCAAAAGTATGGTATATTATTGTAATACAGCCGATTGTGGTGTTGAAAAAAATCCAACTATCTGTATTAATTGTTTGTGTAAAATGTGTGTGCTTGCGGCTAAAACATAACTCGTGGCCAGCTATGCGCCGGCCACTGTAAAAAAGGCGGTAAAGTTAAGTGAAAAATGTAGAGGGTGTAGGGCTAAAGGTTCATGCCTATGCCAAACAGGGCGTAGTCGTAAATCACAGGATCGGTGGGGCGCATTTTGCGCAGAATGCCGGTGAGCTCAACCACCGTTTTGCGGTCGTTGGCGCGGCGCGACACCAAGCCCAGGGCCCTTGCGGTGTCGCCCACATGCACATCGAGCGGAATGAACAGCTGCGAGGGCTTTATCGACTGCCACACGCCCATATCCACTATGCCGTCGGTGCGCACCAGCCAGCGCAGGGCCATGTTGACGCGCTTAAGTGCGGTGCCCTTCAGGTTCAGGGGCAGGCAGCGCGAGTCGCCTTGTCCGCCGTTGGCTGCGGCCAGTTCGGCATTGAGCAGCTCCACCAGTCGCCAGCTTGGCGCGTCGCAGTCGGCCACACGGGCTGCCGCCGCCCACTCGTCGAGCGACTGCCACTGCCGGTAGATGCGTCGCAGGCCGCGCAGCATGTGCTTGAAGTTGCGCGCAAAAAATGTGCGGTGAATGTTCAGTTCGTCGGGCAGCTGCTCGTAGGCCTCGTCCATCACATAGTTGTAAGGGTCGTTTTCCATTATGGCAAGCATCTTTTCGCAGTCGCGGCAAATCATCTTGCGGTTGCCCCAGGCTATGGCCGAGGCCAGCAAGGCGGTGATTTCAATGTCGGGAAGCGCGCTGAAGCGGCGCGGAAACTGCACAGGGTCGGCGGCAATGAACTCGGTGCTGTTGATGCGCCTGGCCTCGCTGTCGAGCAAGTCGCGCAGTTGGCCGAAGTCTTGTGGAATGGTAATCATAGGGCGGTTAAAATTTAATTGGTTTGTAGCGGTGATACCCGCAGTCGCCGGCCAGCAGCCGCTTGAACTCGTCGGTGAGGCACAGGTCAAGTTCGGAGTAGGGCAGAAACACATAGCTCACCCCGCTTTCGGGCGAGGCTATAGCCCCCTCGGCATACACCATGCTTATGCCTTTCGGCTCCACCATAAACTCGGCAGCAATGGCTGATGCCGCATTCAGCGTCTGCCCCTTTTTGCGGGCAACCTTGGCAATGCGGCTGTTGATGAGCTTCAGCAGGCGGCCGCTCTCGGTGGGGCGGAACACGTCGGCCATGCCCAGCACGCGGTGGCGGGCGCGGTCGTAGAGCACAAAGCCCGCACGCTCGCTGCGGCGGTAGCCGTCGTACACATAGCCATACACCTCATATTGCAGCAGCCGCTCGCTGGTGGAGTAGGGGAAGGCCTTCACGCGGTGCTCGCGGCCCACCACGCTGCGGGTGGTCACCGATGGCGACTGCACGTAGTCGCTGTTGCCGCCCAGGTTGAATTCGGCCGCCTCCACAAATGCATTGACGGCCTTGCCCAGGCTCTCGCCCGTGCGGTTAAACGCCTTGTCGGCTATGGCCTGGCGCAGCTCGCCCAACTCGGTGGAGCCGTTCACTGCCTTGGGCATGCGCAGCTTCACCTGCTTTATGCACGTGTATGGCGCGCCCTTGCCGTCGCCTGCTGGCAGCGTGAAGGCCGACGTGTAGCATGCCACGCGGTCGGTAACTGGCTCAAATCGGTTGTTGGCCACGGCGCTGGCCAGTGTGTCGGCCATTACGGCCTCGGAGTCCGCACCGTTGTCCCACAGCAGGCCGCCCGAGTGGCCGTCGGCGTTGACGTGGTTGGCAAAATACCAGAAGCCCGCCGCGATGTCGAGCACCGCAAGCAGCGATATTGCTATTATGTAGGGGCGGCGGGTGGTCATGGCTGGTCTACACTTGCCGTGTCACATAGTCTTTAACCCTGTTCATGAGCCACATTGGGGTCGACGTGGCTCCGCATATGCCAATGCGGTCTTTGCCCTTGAGCCATGCGGCGTCGATTTCATCTTCGCTGGAAATGAGGTGCGAGTCGGGGTTGGCGTCGAGGCACTGGGCAAACAGGATGCGGCCGTTGCTGCTCTTCTTGCCGCACACAAACAGTATCAGCTGGTGCTGCTTGGCAAACTCGCGAATCTGTGGTATGCGGTTGGCCACCGAGCGGCAAATGGTGTCGAAACTCTGGAAGCGCACGCCGGGATGCACGCGCCGCCCAATCTCGCCCACTATGCGCTTGAAGCCTTCGAGCGACTTGGTGGTCTGCGAATACAGGTAGATGTCGCGGCCAAAGTCGATGCGGTCCACCTCATCGACGCTTTCAATCACCAGAGCCCGGCCTTGCGTCTGCCCCACGAGGCCGTTGACCTCGGCGTGGCCGCGCTTGCCGTAGATCACGATTTGGGCGTCGCGTCCCGAGGCGGCTGCCTCGGCCCACGACTGCTTTATGCGCTGCTGCAGCTTCAGCACCACAGGGCAGGTGGCATCTATTATGTCGATGCCGTTGCGCTTGGCGGTGGCGTAGGTCTCAGGCGGTTCGCCATGGGCGCGGAGCAGCACCTTCACACCGCGCAGCTGCCTCAGCTGCTCGTGGGTGATGGTGTTGAGACCCTTGCTTTCGAGCCTCTCCACCTCGTTGCTGTTGTGCACAATGTCGCCCAGGCAGTAGAGCGAGCCGCTCTTGTGCAGCTCCTCTTCGGCCTTGCGTATGGCGGTGGTCACGCCAAAGCAGAATCCCGATCCCTTGTCGATTTCAACTATTGCCATTGCAGTGCGGTCTTTTTTATTTCGTGGCGGCCTGGCGGTAGTGGTCAAGCAGCCACTGGTTTTGCTTGTCGATGCTCATGGTGGAGTTGTCGAGCACCAGAGCGTCGTCGGCCTGGCGCAGAGGGCTCTCGGCACGGGTGGTGTCGATGCGGTCGCGCTCGGTGACGTTGTGCAGCACCTCGTCGTAGGTCACTGTGGCGTCGCCCTTGCCGCGCAGCTCGTCGTAGCGGCGGCGCGCGCGCGTCTCGGCCGATGCGGTGACAAACACCTTTAGTTCTGCGTCGGGGAACACAGCCGTGCCAATGTCGCGGCCGTCCATCACTATGCCCTTGTCGCGGCCCATGGCCTGCTGCTGCTTCACCAGGTGGCGGCGCACGAAGCCTATGGCGGCAATCAGGCTCACCTTGCCGCTGACGCGCATCGAGCGTATCTCGCTCTCCACGTTGCGGCCGTTGAGCATGGTCACCGAGTGGCCGTCGGCCTTGTCGACGCCGAAGGTGATTCTAATTGATGGCAGTTGCTGCTGCAGGGCGGCCTCGTCCACTTTGTCGCCGTCGATGAGTCCGTGGTCGAGGCAGTAGAGCGTCACGGCGCGATACATTGCGCCCGTGTCGATGTAGGCATAGCCTATGCGCCTTGCCAATGCCTTGGCCATGGTGCTCTTGCCCGTCGACGAATATCCGTCGATGGCTATGATGATGCGTTTCTCCTTGCTGTTGTCCATTGCTGTGTTATAAGTGTATGGGTGATTATATGTTACAAAGATTGCGGCACATGCCGTGGCCTTACAGCACAAACCACGTGCTTGTGTCGTAGCGCGGCAGAGCATACACCTGCACCTGCCGCCCGCGCTGCTCCACGCTGTTGCTGGCGTCGCCCACAGTGGCTCCGGCCTCGGTCAGAGCCTCGGTCATGGCGCGCACGGCTATCTCGGGAGTGTTGTTGTCGTTGCTCAGGTGGCACAGAAACACGTATTTCAGCTCGCTGCTCAGGTGGCTGGCCACAAAGTCGGCCGCCATCACGTTGTCGAGGTGCCCCTTGGGGCCGCGAACGCGGTTTTTTAGATACTCGGGATAGCGGCCGCTGTTCAGCATGTCGCTGTCGTAGTTGCTCTCAATCATCAGAAAATGCGCCTGGCTCATGTAGTGCTCGGCGCGGTCGGTGATGAAACCCATGTCGGTGGCCACCACAAAGCGCTTGCCATCGGCTTCAATCATGAAACCCATGTTGTCGGTGGCGTCGTGCGACACCTCGAAGGCGGTGAAGGTGAATCCGGCCAGCTTGAAGGGGATTTCCTTGAACACGTTCTCCTGATACTCCTTGATGCGGCGCGAAATGTTGCGGTGGCGCAGCACGCCGCTCATCAGGCGCGGCGTGCAGTAGATGCGCAGGTGCTTGTAGCGGCGCACTATGGTGTAGGCATAGCGTATGTGGTCGGCGTGGTCGTGGGTCAGCACTATGCCCTTTATCATCGAGGGCGTCACACCGTTGCGGCGCAGCGACTCAAACACGTGGTCGGGGTCTACGCCAGCGTCGATCAGCACTCCGCCCTGGTCGGTGCCCAGATACGAGCAGTTGCCGCTGCTGCCGCTGCCGAAACTCGCAAAGTGCAGCTTCCAGTCGCTGCTGTCGGGCTTCGCTGCGGTGGCGGCGGGCTCGCTTTGCGGGGCTCCGTCGTCGGCCGAGTCGCTGTCGAACACAATCTGTTGTTGCTGGGGCGCATGGCCGTGGCCGCGTTTCCCCATATTGTCATTTTTTGTCATTTTCAGGTCACTTGTACAGCAGGAATATGGTGGGCACCTTGCCTATGGCGCGGCCGGCCCAAGCCTTCACTCCACGCGTGACTATGCTTTCGCCATTGCCGGTGATGTCGGTGGCCACGCACAGTTTGAGCTGCGGCGGCAGCGTGCGCGCCATTTCGGCCAGCAGGGCGGCGTTGCGGTAGGGGGTCTCGATGAAAATCTGCGTCTGGCCTTCCCGCATTATGCGCCGCTCCATCTCCTTGAACTTGCGTGCGCGCTCGCCCGCGTCGATGGGCAGATAGCCCAGAAAGGCAAAACTCTGGCCGTTGAAGCCCGAGCCCATGAGGCCCATGAGTATGCTCGACGGGCCCACCAGCGGCTTCACCTTGAAGCCGCGCCGCTGCGCTATTGCCACCACGTCGGCGCCGGGGTCGGCAATGGCTGGGCAGCCGGCCTCCGAAATCACTCCCACGGGGCATCCGTGCTCCAGCGGGTCGAGGTAGGCGGCTATGCTGCCGGGGTCGGTGTGGCGGTTCAGCTCATAGAATGTGAGCGAGTCGATGTCGATGCTGCGGTCGCACTTCTTCAGAAATCGGCGCGCCGAGCGCACGTTTTCCACTATGAAGTGGCGCAATTCAGCCACCAGCCTAAGGTTGTAGGCCGGCAGCACGTTGCCAAGCTCCACATCGCTCAGCTGCACGGGAATGAGATATAAAGCCGTTTCTGCCATATTAATGCTGTGCGGCGCCGCGCGGCCCTGGCGGGTCACAGCGCCAATTTTGCTTAATGCAAAGTTACTACCTTTTGCGCTAAATAGGAAGCCGGCCCTCGCCATTTCGCATTAATTAGCATCTTGCGGCTATGCGGTGCGGCTGGTGTTGCGAAAAATCACTACCTTTGGCATGGCGGTGTGCCCGTGCGCGTCTGCACCGCCGATGTGAAGGCTAAACAACTTAATAAAACCTGCAATGAATATCTCAAAGCAAATCATCGTGGCAGCAGCGCTGCTCATGGCCGCCCCCGCGGCTCTGGCCCAGCGCTACGTCACCGACTCGTGCCGCGTGAACGGACTCATGCGGCGCTACACTGTGTTTCTTCCTGCCGGCGTCAAGCCCGGCGCGCCGCTGGTGGTGTGCATGCACGGCTATGGCAAGTGGGCCAAGCCCAAGCGCTACGACCTCGACGCCGTGGCTGCCCGCGAGGGCTTTGCCGTGTGTTACCCTTGCGGCGTGCGCGACACCACCGGCAAGTGGGGCTGGAACGTGGGCTATCCGCGCCAGGCTGCCCTGCGCAACAATGAGGTGGACGATGTGATTAAAATCACGCGCCACGTGCAGAAGCAGTTCGACCTGAGCCGCGACAATACCTTTGCCACCGGCATGAGCAACGGCGGCGATATGTGCTATGTGCTGGCCTACAACGGCACCAACGTGTTTCGCGCCTATGCCTCGGTGGCGGGCCAAACCATGCAGTGGCTCTATGACGGGCCCAACGCGCCGCGCCCTGTACCCATCATGGAAATTCACGGCTCGGGCGACGCCTGCAGCGAGTGGGGCGGCGACTTAGCCGGCACTGGCGGCTGGGGCGCCTACATATCGGTGCCGCTCGAGGTGGGCTATTGGGTGGCTCGCAACCGCTGCAAGGTGGTGGCTACCGACACCATACCCAGCAAGCAGGGCGGCAAGGGCCACATCACCGTGCGCCGCAAGTACACCGGCGGCACTGCCGGCACCGAGGTGTGGTGGTATGAGGTGGTGGGCGCACCGCACAGCTGGCACGCCAAGGACCTGAACACCGGCGAGGAGGTGTGGAGCTTCTTCAAGCACTTTTTGAAAAAATAATCCAACAGCAATCAGGCAGCGGGCCGGGTGGCAATGTGCTTCACCCGGCCCGCTACCTGATTGTGCGCCCTTGCGGCTCATGCTCCGCGCACTATGGCCGTCAAGGCCTGTGCCACCACAGCCACGGTGGCTGCCACCAGCACGGCGGCAAACAGGGCTTGGCGCACCGTAAGGGTGCTGCTGCCATCGGCCCATGCTGCCATCATCACCCATCCCGTGGCGCACACCGCTATGGCCATGGCGTAGCACAGCCGCCCGGCCCATGCCGCAGCGTGCCCGCGCTTGGGCGGCAGGCGGTGCAGCAGCCTCTGTGTGAACCATGGGCTCTCGCCTGCTTCGGGCGCGCTTTGTTTCAGCCTTTGCGCCAGCTGGCGGTCGTCTTCGCTTGTGAATGTGTTGTGTTTCATATTGCTCCGTTTGTTTGCTTGTGTTGCTGTGTCAATCTCATCGCGTCGGCCTCAGCGGCATGGCGCATCTTTAGTTTAGCCCGGTGCAGGTGCGACTTCACTGTGCCCTGCGGCATCTGCATGATTTTCGCTATTTGCGCCAGTGGCTTGTCGGCTATGTAGAATAGTGTCACAGCCACGCGCTCGTTGGCGTTGAGCGTGGCCATCAGGGCTTGCGCGTCAAGGCTCTGGCAGCCGGTGGCGGTTGTGGCAAGTGCCGCGGCTTGCGCTGTTCCCGCTTCCTCGCGCTCTTCGCGTCGCTTGCGCGCATAGGAGTAAAACTCGTTGTAACCTATGCGGTATAGCCATGTGCCGAAGCCGGCCAGCCCCTTGAAGCTGCGCAGCCCTATATAGGCTTTTATAAACGTCTCTTGGGCAAGGTCGTCGCTCAAGGCCGCGTCGCCAAGCGTGAGGCCCATGAAGAATTGACGCAGGCGCACTTGGTGTGCCTCCACAAGGGTGCCAAACGCGCGCCTGTCGTCGCCTATCACGCACAGTGAAATCAGTCTGAGTTCCTCTATCTTGCTAAGCATGTGGCTGCTGGGGTGTTACTGCTGCTGGCTGGACTGCTGCTTGTTGGGCTGCTGTGTGGGCGGCACTGGCGGCTGTGGTGGGGTGATGGTGTGGGGGGTGCGCTGCTCCTGATAGATGAAAAATCCCTTGGCAAGGCCAAATAGCAGAATGGCCGAGCACAGAAACGCCATCTCGGGTGTGTTTGCTGCCAGGAAAAACGTAACCAGTGCAAAACCCACTATCACCAGTGTCACGCTGCCCTTGAACGCCTGCCAGCTGAAACCCCTTGTTGCTGTTGTGGACTGCTGGACTATGAGCTTTTGCGGCTGTTCCCACGGGTTGGAGGGCTGGCTGTCGCATGGCTGTGCCGCGGAAATTGCGGGCTGGCTGCCAAGCAGCGAGCTGGGCAGCGGGTAGTTGTTTTCAATGGCCTTTTCAATCATCTTGTATTTGGCCCGGCGGCGCAGGTAGCTGAACAGCGACACCACCAGCACAATCAGGAATATGGTAGAAAATACCATGCGGCACACATGTTTCACCATATCGGTGAAAAAATGGCGGTCGTCGTCGGCTTGCTTTATGGCCGCCTCATTGTTGCTTTGTGCGGCTTCGGCAACCTCGCCATCGGCATAGATGGTGTCGTCGAGGGTGCTTTTCAGCTTTTGTGTCAGCGTGTTGCCGTCAACGAGCAGCACGGTGTCGGTGTTTGGTGTGATCAGCAGAGTGGTGTCGCCGATGCGCTTCACCTCGGGCAGCCCCTTTTTGGGCGCCGCCGAGGCCGGTGCGGCTGCTATGGCCATGGCGGCCATGAATGCGATTAATTGATGATTGTTCATTGCTGTGAAAGGGTGTTTGTTTTGTTTATCCGTTTTGCTGTTTAGATGCTGTGTAGCTGTGCAAAGGTTGCACCCGTGGTGCAAAGTTATTGAAAAAAGCGTCACCCCCCTCCACT
>CALBLR010000337.1 GCA_937896015.1 uncultured Prevotellaceae bacterium
GTTTTGAGTTCAAAATATAATACATATGGCAAAATTACAAAAAAATCGGCGTAAATGGTCAATCACGGGCCACAATCGTGCCACTCCGCCAGCATTTTACGCCCAAAACGCCCCTACTGGCGCCACACGCGGGTGATTTTGCGGCGGTTGTGCCGCAGCGTTGGCGAAAATGTTGTAACTTTGCACTCCTATATGCATTTGCCCCAAGGCGGGCATTGCACTAATCACTTTATTTAGAACAACAATCACAAAATCATTACTCTATATGGAGGCACTGAAGAACAAACAATTGAAGCCGCTGGCCGGCATGACGCTCAACGACTTGCGCAAGGTGACGGCCGACCTGGGCATGCCGCGCTTTGTGGCCACCCAACTGGCCCAATGGATCTATGGCAAGCGCGCCGGATCGTTTGAAGAGATGCACAACATTTCCAAGGCCAACCGCGAGCTGCTGGCCCGGCAATACCGCGTGGGCCTGGAGCCGCCCGCAAGCGCGCAGCGCAGCGCCGACGGCACGGTGAAATTCCTGTTTGCCGTGGGCGACGACAAGGCTGTGGAGAGCGTCTACATCCCCGAGGACGACCGCGCCACGCTGTGCATATCGTCGCAAAAGGGCTGCCGCATGAACTGCTACTTCTGCCAGACGGGCCGGCAGGGATTTCACGGCAACCTCACCGCCAACCAAATCATCAACCAGGTGCTGAGCGTGCCCGAAACGCACTCGCTCACCAACGTGGTGTTTATGGGCATGGGCGAACCCACCGACAATGTCGACAATGTGCTCAAGGTGATTGAAATCCTCACTTCCGACTGGGGCCTGGGCTGGAGCCCGAAGCGCGTCACCGTGTCGAGCGTGGGCTCGAAAATCGGCCTCAAGGAGATTGTGGAGAAGACCAGCGTGCACATTGCCCTGAGCGTGCACAACGCCATCCCCGACGAGCGCCTCCAGATGATGCCCGTCGAGAAGCCTTTCCCCGTGAAGCAGGTGCTCGAGATGCTGGGCAAGTATGACTTCGCCCACCAGCGCCGCCTCTCTATTGAATACATCATGTGGCAGTGGTTCAACGACGACATCCGCCACGCCGAGGCGCTGCGCGAAATCATTCCCAACGAGCATGTGCGCGTCAACCTCATCCGCTATCACATGATCCCCGGCATCCCCAAGCTGCGCACTTCCAGCGACGAGCGCATGGCCCAGTTCCGCGACTACCTTAACAGCCACGGCGTGACCTGCACCATTCGCCGCAGCCGCGGCGAGGACATTGAGGCCGCCTGCGGCATGCTGGCCGGCAAGGTGAGCGACGCCAACGCAGAGGCCGACGCCAAGAAGAAAAAGCAATAACGCATAACCAACGCAAAAGCAACCTGTGTAAATGAAAATGACTATAAAACAACTCGTGGCAGCCGCTGCCATTGCCCTGGCAGCTCAGTTTGCCGCCGTGGCCCAGGCGCCAAGTGGCTACTACACCTCAGCCGAGGGCAAAAGCGGCGCAGCGCTGCTTAAGGCCCTTGAGTCGATTGTGGGCGAGCACACCAATGTGGGCTACAACGGCCTGTGGAGCCTATACAAGAAGAGCGACGTCACTGCCGACGGCTACATCTGGGACATGTATTCCACTGCCAAATTCATCCCGGGCAAGCAGCAGTGCGGCTCCTACAGCGCCGTGGGCGACTGCTACAACCGCGAGCACTCTTTCCCCAAGAGCTGGTTCAACGACGCCTCGCCCATGGTGAGCGACGCATTCCACATTGTGCCCACCGACGGCAAGGTGAACGGCCAGCGCAGCAACTGGCCTTATGGCGAGTGCGCCAACGGCACCACCCTCAGTTCCAGCGGCAGCGTGCGTGCCCTGGGAAAGCTGGGCAAAAGCACATTCCCGGGCTACAGCGGCACGGTGTTTGAGCCCGACGACCAGTATAAGGGCGACTTTGCCCGCAACTACTTCTACATGGCAGCCGCCTACAATAGCCGCATAGGCTCGTGGCACAGCGACATGCTGGCAGGCAACAGCTATCCGGCATTCTCGTCGTGGGCCATCAACCTGCTGCTCAAGTGGAGCCGTCAGGACCCTGTGAGCCAAAAAGAAATTGACCGCAACAATGCCGTCTATGCCGCGCAGCACAACCGCAACCCATTTATCGACCACCCCGAATTGGCCGAATACATCTGGGGCAACAGCGTGGGCCAGGGCTGGACTCCCGGCGGCGCGCCGAAGCCTGTGCTTGCCGAGCCGGTGAACGGCTCCACGCTCGACCTTGGCCTCACGGCCACTGGCAAGGTCGCTAAGGCGCACCTCACTGTCAAGGGCTCGCAGCTCACGCAGCCGCTCACCGTTACTGTGGCCGGTAGCGGATTTGCCGCAGGCACCACCACCATAGCCGCAGCCCGGGCCAACGCCGGCTCCGAGATTGAGGTTACCTACACCAGTGCCACGCCAGTCGACAATGCCACTGGCACAGTCACTCTGGCCAGCAGCGAGGTTAGCGCCACTGTTGCGCTCAAGGCCAGCGCCACAAGCGGCATTCCCGCCCTTGAGGCAACCGGTGTCACCTCCGAGTCGTTTGTGGCCCGCTGGATAGATGTTGACGCCGACGGCACCAACTACACTCTGGCTGTCAACCGCGCTGCCGACGGTCAGGCCGTGAGCGGCTACCCCATGCAGGTGAGTGCAGCAGCCCAGCAGCACACGGTTGATGGGCTTGAGGCCGGCACCGCCTACACCTATCAGCTCTCGGCCGCCGATGGCCGCAAGAGCAACACCGTGAGCGTAACCACCATTGCCCCGACTCCCATTCTGGCATTCACACAGCCCGAGGGCGGTTTCAACCTGAGCTGCACCACTGGCGGCGAAAGTCCTGTGATTGAGGCTGGCGTCTACACCGAGCACGTTAGTGAGCCTGTGATTCTCACCGTTGACGGCAACTTTGAGCTGAGTCTCAATAAGGCCGACTGGAGCAAACGGCTCACCCTCGATGCCGACGGCGAGAACTTCTATCTGCGCATTGCCGACACCAAGACCGAGGGCAAGTTTGCCGGCACGCTTGCCCTCAGCACCGAGCATATCGATGGCGAGGAGGCCGACGTAAATGCCACTGTGGGCGCTCCACAATCGTTCTTTGAAGACTTTGAAAATATTGGCACTGGCGGCTATTGGACCGGCCTGAAAGAAGGCTCGGCCTGCCGCTGGAACCTTGAAAACGCCGGCGTGTGGGGCGACGGCAACGACCATCCCATCGACACGCGCTGCGTGCGCATGGGCAAAAGCGGCGCCTCTTCGATTGCCATGGCCGACGACAAGGCCACCGGCGCGGGCACTGTGAGCTTCAAGGCAGCAGCCTACGGCTCCGACTCCAATGCCGAGGTCGAGCTCAGCTACTCCACCGATGCCGGCGCCAACTGGACTACGCTCAGCACATTCACCATTGGCAATGCCAACGGCGGCAATCTCAACAGCTATTCGTGCGCCACTGGCGGCATCACGGGCAACGTGCGCTTCAAGTGGACCCGCACCAGCGGCAAGCGCGTCAATATCGACAACATCGCCATCACCGACTACACTTCGGGCCTGATTGGCGTTGACGCTGGCCGTGCTTGGGACGCGTGCCCTGCCGATGGCG
Source organism: uncultured Prevotellaceae bacterium (assembly GCA_937896015.1). Classification (GTDB taxonomy): domain Bacteria; phylum Bacteroidota; class Bacteroidia; order Bacteroidales; family Muribaculaceae; genus Sodaliphilus. The sequence continues at coordinate 3,619 of CALBLR010000337.1, forward strand.
GCGTCACGCTCACTCCCGCCGCAGCCCACGCCACACGGTTTGCCGTCTACGACATGACGGCGCGCACCGTGTTCAGCGGCGCACTGGCCGTCGCCGCCACAGTGGCTCTGCCCGCGGGCGTGTATGTGGTCAGTGCCGATGGCCACTCTAAGAAAGTGGTGGTTAAGAAGTAACCTCCCGCAATAGACATTAAATGCACAAAGAGAGCCGCAGTCGCCCCATCGGGCAGCTGCGGCTCTCTTTAGTCATGTGCGCTTACGCTATTTGCATATTTTCTTAGTCACGCTCGTGGTGCCGTCGGTGTAGCGGGTGACGCATATGTTCACTCCGCTGAACGGATGCTCGCCAGCTTGGCCGCAGGCGTTGTAGTAGCGCACGCTTTCCACCTGCTTGGCGGCGGTGGGCTGCTCAACACCTGTGGTGATGGCATTGATGCATTGCAGTTTCACTGTCTTGCTCCAGCGGCCGAGTGTGGCCTGCAGTGTGAGCCCGCCGGTGTAGAGGGTCTTGAACAGCACGTTGTTGCCGTCGATTGTCACCACTCCTGCAGGGGTGGCAGTCCACGTCACGCCGCCCTCTGTGCCCACGTGCACGTCACCGCTCACGCTGCTGTAGGTGTCGCCGCTCTTCACGGTCACGGCGGCGGCAAACAGCTGTGCCACGGCGCTGTCCTTGAATGCCGGCAGCACTGGCAGCATGTAGTCGCCTATGGTGGCGTAGTCGTCGCCCATTTCTGCGCTGCACAGCTCAATCATCGATTTGCCTTCGCCCACCACATATTTGCACTGGCCGAAGTCGGTGGCAAAGAATGTGTTGGTCACGGGGTTGCCGCTGTTCAAGTCGCGCGTGCTGCTGGGGTCAACGCCCACAATGCCGCCGCAAAGGCTGTCGGGAGCCGTCACCTGGCCGGCGTTGTAGCAGTTGATGAACGAGGTTTTGTTGGCTGTGGTGCCGCCGCTGAGGCCGCCCACCTGCGTGGCGCCCGTCACCTGGCCCGCGTTATAGCAGTTGGTGAATATGGCGCCAGATGTGCCGGCCAGGCCGCCAATGTAGCACCCGTTGGCCTCGGCCGTGCCTTGCGTCTGGCTTAGGCTGGTCACATTGCCCACGTTAAAGCAGTTCTCAAAGTGCACGGCGGCTATGCCATACGACTGCAGGCCGCCGGCGCGGTTGGTGGCTGCGGTCACGTTGCCTGAGTTCCAGCAGTTGGTGATCACATCGTTTGCGCCTGTGGGGCTCACCACGAGTCCGGCAAGGCGGTTGGTGCCCGTCACGTCGCCGGTGTTGTGGCAGTTGTCAACGGTTGCGTAGTCGGGCAGCAGCGCCACAAGGCCTGCGCCCTGGCCGCCGCCGGCAGTCACGTTGCCCGAGTTCCAGCAGTTGGTCATCTGTGTGCGTTTGCTGGTAGTGCCCGAGGTGCTGTTTTTGCCAAATGCGCCGCCGGCATAGGTGATTTTGTCGCTTGTCACGTTGCCCGAGTTCCAGCAGTTGGTGTAGGTGGAGTTGGATGGGTAGAATGGCGCGATGCCGGCCACGCCGCCGCTCTTCACGCCTTCCACGGCATGAATGTTGCCTGTGTTGTAGCAGCTGTCCATGTCGAGGCTGAAGTTGGCCGATGTCGAGCAGGTGAATAGGCCGCCCACTACTCCTGTGGCGGTTATGTCGGCCGTGTTGTAGCACTTTTTCAGCTCATATC
>CALBLR010000338.1 GCA_937896015.1 uncultured Prevotellaceae bacterium
GCGTGATGAAGGCCGACAGCACCGCCACTGCGGCTGCGGCCACGAGCACGCCCGCCGATGCCGACTGGAATATGAACGCTGCAAACAGCTCGTAGTTGATCCAGTCCATCCACAGTCCGCTCCACATGCACAGCATCAGTGCTGCCCACAGCCCGCGCCGCAGCCAGTCGAGGCGGTGCAGCCATGCGGGGCTTAGCTGGATTTTGCGCTTGCTGCAGCGGCCTGCCAGCTGCTGCAGCGATCCCAGCGGACACACGTTGGCGCAGTAATACGACTTCTTGCCCAGCGCCAATGGATAGACAAACGCTGTGGCCAGCAGCACTGCGGGCACGAGCATGGCCGGCAGGCTGAGGCCGCCCGACAGGAAGCCCATCATCGAGCTGTAGGACACAAACGTGCCGCCCCACAGGCCCAGCACCGCCACGTTGAGCACCAGCTGCACCGTGCGGTAGGTCTTGTTTTTCACCACGAGCGGCAGTATGGCAGCCATAAGTGCTACCACGAGGCCGGCAAGGAATTTTGCCGACAGCAGGTCGGCCCAGTCGGTGCCAGCAGGCGCGGCGGATTGCTTTTGGGCAAACTGCAGTCCGCGCTTCACGTTGCCGATTATGGCTTTCGACGAATAGGTGGCGCCCGTCACGGCATCTACCTGCATCTGCGACGCCTCATCGAGCGTCTTGCCGTTCCATGCGCTCAGCAGCCCTTTGGCGGCGCGGTTGAAGAAGTCGGGCGTCTCGCTGTTGGGCATCGCTTTTATGGCGGCCACCTTGCCGTCTTTCACGGTTATCTCAAGCGGCACTTCGCCGGCGTAGCCTTTCACGTCGCGGGCCAGCGGACCGGTGCTTATCACTATCGAGCCGTCGGCCATAGTGCGCACTGTGTCGGTTGGCGCGGCGGCTGCCTGCTCGGCTTGGGGCTTACGCGCAAGGTCGTGGCCCAGCAGACGGCCGTCTTTGCGGGCCACCGCGGCCATCATCATCAGCGCGCATGCCACAAGGCTCATCAGTCCATATAGTCTGTCCTTTTTCATATGCGTTTGTCAATAGGGTGTGATTATAGCTTGCGGCCCTCGAATGCCTCAAGCGCATCGCGCCAGTGCTGAGGCACGGGGGCTGTGGCGCGCGCGGTGGTGTCGAAATACACCAGCACCTGCGAGCAGCGGCACTTCACCTCGCCAGTGGCGGTGTTCACCAGCTGGTGGACAATGGTCAGGCTCTTGCTGCCCAGCCGTGTTACCTGCGTCTCGATGGCCACCGGCTCGTAGAAGCGCGTCTGCGCCAGATAGTCGCAATGTATGCTGGCTATCATCACGTTCACATTGTGGTAGTCCTGCGGCTTGCCCATCACGCGGCCGAAGTAGTCGGCCTTGGCCAGGTCAAACAGATTGAAATACACCGAGTTGTTGACGTGCCCATGGGTGTCGAGATCGGTGTAGCGCAGCTGCACCGGAGTTGAGCACTTAAACGGGTGTTCAACGGCAATGCTGCAGTTGCGCAGATTGTTGCTTATATTTTCTTTCTTATCCATAACAATTGTCGGTTTGCAATGCCTTAGTGAAACACGATGTCGCTAATCACATCGCGGCCTATGACCTCGTTGATGCGCCTCACCAGCGCCGAGCGCGTGAGCATCATCTCGGCCCGCAGCGGCGCGCTCGACAGGGTGATGTGCAGCACACCGCCCTTCACATATCGGCGCACGGTGTAGCGGTTGATGCCCGGCCCCACTATTTCGCCCCACAGCATCAGGGCGCGCTGCTCGTCAAACTTCGAGTCGAGGTTCTCCTGCTTCAGAAATCCGTTGATTATGTCACCCACCTGCTGGGCCTCGGTGCGCTTCATGGGCGCGCCTCCTCTCCAGTGGCCTGAAGCGGCTTGCAGTGGCCGTCGCTCACTTCAATCAG
>CALBLR010000339.1 GCA_937896015.1 uncultured Prevotellaceae bacterium
CGCTCTTGTCGCCGTCCATCACCACGCCGCGCTCGGCCTCAAGCTTCCACGCTCCCTGGTTCACATCGAGCACAATCACGTTCATGCCCAAATTCATAGCCGCCTTCTGCGTGCTGAGGCGAGTGCGCAGCGAAGAGTTGAAAAACACCATGAGCAGCGTCTTGTCCTGTCCCAAATGCTTGTAGCCAAAACGGTTGCCCTTCACCTCCAGTGCCTCTTGCACAGCCTTGTGCAAGTCGCCTATGTCGCTCACATGCTGAAAAACTCTCATAGTCAATTGATATTTATCTTACGTCAGTTAAACAAATTCACTTAGGGGCTGCGCAACGTGCGCACAGCCCCAATTTCGCTGCAAGTTAGTCATTTTTCGCCACCCACACACCACCCCGCAGTGTAATAATTGTAAAAACCCACTTTCTACGGCACCAATCCATACCAACTGCACGCCCAAACATTAACTAAACAGCCTTTACCCACCTTTATTGGTTGTTTTCTGAATTTTAGTGACTCAAGGTGGTGGCGAATGTGATTTTTTAGCTAACTTTGTGGCGTGATATAAACCGATTTAGAAACCCATTTAGCCTCCTTTGCTAAAAACAAACTTTTCCACAGCCTATGACACACAAACCTCTCGGCGCCCTACGTCTACTGGCCATGACGGTGATCGTCTTTGCCATTTGGGCATGCCGCGGCACCGTTGCTGCGGCCGACCGCAACGGCAAGGTGTATTACAACGAGTTTTCAGCTTTCATCAACCTCGATGGCAGATTTGAAGAGTGGCCCGAGTTCATTCCCGACGACTACAAGTGCTCGGCCATGAGCATCACCGTGAAGGGCGACCGCATTTTGGTGATCGACAGCACCTACAGCTCCGTCACGCGCTTCATTGGCGTGCACGCACGCTTCACCTCGTGGGTGGCCAACGGCAACGACCGCAACTTTGTGCTGCGCATGCGCAAGCGGTTGCGGCAGCACTTGTTTGACGACCTGGGCGGCATGTGGAACAACGCCGCCGACTACAACGACAAGCAACTGGGCCGCGACCAGCTGACCAAGATGTTCTATGGCGGCAACCAGACGAAGTTCAACGACCTTGTGACCATATCAAAGCCAGAGGCAAGCCCATTTATGGGCGATGACAAAGCAGAGCTTATTGAGGCCGACGCGGCGTTTTGGAAGAACAAGATGCTGCAAATAATAGGCATCCCCTATGGCGTGCGCTTCAAGCTGCGCAACTACTACGACGCCAAGGCCAACAAGACGGTGGTTGTGCTGTTCAGCCAGTTCTACTTCAAAACCGGTCTCAAGCAGGAGGCCTCGCCTGCCACACAAGCCAGCAAGGCATTCTACGACCTGATGACCTCGATGGGGTGCACACGCAACTATGTGAAGGCCATCAACAACTACATCCGTGACTTCAAAGAGTTTGACCTTGAGGACTCGTTTGAAACGCTGTTTAACCTGCGCGATGGGCACGTGACGTGCACTGGCGCCACAGG
>CALBLR010000340.1 GCA_937896015.1 uncultured Prevotellaceae bacterium
CTGGCGTCCCGCTACGTGGAGGACATCAAGGGCAGCAAAGCCGAAGAGACAGAACTGCGCGAGAGCCTGAAAGAGGCCAAGGCGCAGAAAGACGCCGGCAAGATGAGCGCGGAGGCCTACAAGCAGTATTGCGAAGCCACCGAAGACGCCATACGACACCCACAGCGACCACCCAACCACCCCTCCAAAAAGACAACCATCCCAAGCAAGACGCCACCAGCCGAAACCAAGCACCCCCATATTCTCATACACATTACCAATGTAACGCATGCACTCATTTCCAAAAGGTGCTTAACGAGAATCCGATAAAAAACTAAGTAGTTGAAAATTTGGTAATTGCTAATAAAAGTGTTAAAGTCTATTGTTGTCTGGTAAAAGTTTTTTGGCAAAAAAGTATGGCTGGCTCTTCTCATGAGAAACCAGCCATTTTAGGTGTCATATTTGTGGAGTGCAAAAAAAACTTACAACCATGGGCAAAGATAGCCATTTTACTGACAGCAATAGAAAAATATCTATACCTCATAGCACAAAAAAATGGCTGGACCGTAAAATCTTATATTACGACACAACCTCTTGTGTGTGTTTTTGTGTGTAGGCCGCATTGATATGCGGGTTAGTCGGTGGCTGTGGCCAGCAGCTCGAAGGGCATGGCTCCGGTGACGGTCACGTTGTAGAATTCGCCCACGGTGAGCGGCTTGTCTTTGCTTATTAGCACCTCGGGGTCGACTTCCGGCGAGTCATACTGAGTGCGGCCCACATAGTAGTCTTCGTCTTCGCGGTCAACTATCACGCGCAGTGTTTGGCCCACTTTGCCGTCTTGAATCTCTTGTGAGATGGTCTCTTGCAGGTCCATGATTTGCTGCAGGCGGTCGTCTTTCACCTCTTGGGGGATGATGTCGTCGTAGTGTCTCGCGGCGTAGGTGCCTGCCTCTTCGCTGTAGGCAAAGGCGCCCATGCGCTCGAAGCGCGCGTCGCGCACAAACTGCTTCAGCTCTTCGAATTCGGCTTCGCCCTCGCCGGGGAAGCCCACCATCAGGGTGGTGCGCAGGTGTATGCCTGGCACTTCGCGCCTTATGCGCCCTATCAGCTCGAGTGTCTCGGCCTTGCCTATGTGGCGGCGCATGTTGGCCAGCACCTTGTCGCTGATGTGCTGCAGGGCGATGTCGAGGTATTTGCACACGTTGCTGTGCCGGGCCATCACGGGCAGCACATCGTATGGGAATTGGGTGGGGTAGGCGTAGTGCAGCCTTATCCATTCCACTCCTTCGATTTGCGCCATGCGGTCGACCAGCTCGGGCAGCATCATCTTGCCATACAGGTCGAGTCCGTACGACGACAGGTCTTGCGCTATCACGTTGAACTCCTTCACTCCCTTGGCCACCAGGCTCCGCACCTCGGCCAGCAAGTCGTCGATTGGCACCGACTTGTGCCGCCCTGTGATGAGCGGAATGGCGCAGAAGGCGCAAAAGCGGTTGCAGCCCTCCGATATTTTCAGGTAGGCGTAGTGCCCGGGGGTGGTGATGCAGCGCTCCGACGCTATGTCGTCGTGATACGACTTGCCAAGGTCGGCGAGCATCTCCTTCCAGTTGAATTTGCCGTAGAATTTGTCGACTTCGGGAATCTCGTCCATCAGGTCGTGCATGAAGCGTTCGGCAAGACAGCCCATCACAAATAGTTTTTTGATTTTGCCCTGCTTCTTGGCCTTGCCAAGGCCGAGGATGGTGTTGATCGACTCCTCTTGCGCGTCGCGGATGAAGCCGCACGTGTTCACCACCACAATTTCGCCGTTCACCCTTGCGGGGTTGTGCTCCACAGTGTAGCCGTTGGCTTGGAATTGCCTTATCAGGTGCTCCGAGTCAACTAAGTTTTTAGAGCAGCCGAGCGATATGATGTCGATTTTGTTTTTTCGCATAAATGTGTGTGTCGTGTGGTTCTGATTATTTGCCGAACAGCGATTTCACAAACTCCTCTTTGCGGAATATCTGCAGGTCTTCCATGCCTTCGCCCAGGCCGATGTACTTCACCGGAATCTTAAACTGGTCGCTGATGCCTATCACCACGCCGCCCTTGGCCGTGCCGTCGAGCTTGGTGACCGCAAGCGCGTTGACCTCGGTGGCGGCCACAAACTGCTTGGCCTGCTCAAAGGCGTTCTGGCCCGTTGAGCCGTCAAGCACCAGCAGCACCTCGTGTGGCGCGTCGGGCACCACTTTGCGCATCACGTTCTTGATTTTGGTGAGTTCGTTCATCAGACCCACATTGTTGTGCAGCCGTCCTGCGGTGTCTATTATCACCACGTCGGCGCCTTGCGCCTTTGCGCTCGACACCGCGTCGTAGGCCACCGACGCCGGGTCGGTGCCCATTTTGTGCTTAATCACGGGCACGCCCACGCGCTGGCCCCATATTTCGAGCTGCTCGTCGGCTGCCGCGCGGTAGGTGTCGGCCGCGCCAAGCACCACCTTGTTGCCGGCCTTCTTGAACTGGTAGGCCAGTTTGCCAATGGTGGTGGTCTTGCCCACGCCGTTCACGCCCACCACCATTATCACGTATGGCTTCTTGTCGTCGGCCACCGTGAAGTCTTCGCGGCTTGCGTTGTCGTTGTCAACCAGCATTTCGGTGATTTCCTCACACAGCATGTTGTTGAGCTCGCCCGTGCCCACATACTTGTCGCGGGCCACGCGCGCCTGGATGCGGTCGAGAATCTTCAGGGTGGTGGCAACGCCCACATCGCTGGTCACGAACACCTCCTCCAGGTTGTCGAGCACATCGTCGTCGATAGTCGATTTGCCTGCCACGGCATGAGCCAGTTTGGCAAACACGCCTTGCTTAGTTTTGTTCAAACCCTTGTCGAGGGTCTCTTTTTTCTCTTTTGAGAAGAATTTACTTAAAAATCCCATGCTGATAGTGTGCAAATTGATTATTTTGCAAATTTACGAAATATTATGTGAACTCCCGCTCTTGCCAGGCACACTTTTTTCACCCCGTGCCGGTGCGGTTCGAAAAAAGTTTTTTTGAAAAAAGTTGGGGCGGCGTGTTGAATATGCAGCGAAAAATGCGTAATTTTGTACGCAATAAATGGCAAAGGTGCTCCGCTGGCACCATCGAAAACAACTTGAGAAGAGAAAGTTTTTAAATAAATATATAATATATGTCATCATTTATTGCCGACCGTGTAAAAATGGATGGACTCACGTTCGATGATGTCCTCTTAATCCCTGCGTATTCCGAAGTCCTGCCCAAGGACGTGAAGCTCACGACAAAGTTTTCGCGCAACATCACATTGAATGTTCCGCTCATTTCCGCTGCAATGGACACTGTGACCGAAGCCCAGCTTGCCATAGCCATTGCCCGCGAGGGTGGCATCGGTGTGATTCACAAAAACATGCCGATTGAGGAGCAAGCCCGCCAGGTGCACACCGTGAAGCGTGCCGAAAACGGCATGATCTACGACCCTGTGACCATCAAGCGTGGCTCGAGTGTGGCCGATGCCCTTAAAATCATGAAGGAGTTCCACATTGGGGGTATTCCCGTGGTTGACGACGACAAGAAGCTCGTGGGCATTGTCACCAACCGCGACCTGCGCTTTGAAGCCAACATGGAACGCAAAATCGATGAGGTGATGACCAGCGAAAACATCATCACCACCTCGCAGTCGACCAACCTCGACGAGGCAGCCAAGATTCTGCAAACCTACAAAATTGAGAAGCTTCCCGTGGTCGACAAAGAGGGCAAACTCGTTGGCCTGGTCACATACAAGGACATCACCAAGGCCAAGGACAAGCCCAACGCCTGCAAGGATGCCCTGGGCCGCCTGCGCGTGGCAGCCGGCATCGGCGTGACGGCCGACAGTCTTGACCGCGCACGTGCGCTGGTCGAGGCGGGTGTCGACGCCATTGTCATCGACACTGCCCACGGCCACAGCAAGGGCGTGGTCGACGTGCTCCACAAGGTGAAGGCCGAATTCCCGCAAATCGACGTGGTGGTGGGCAACATTGCCACCGGCGAGGCGGCAAAATATCTGGTCGACAACGGTGCCGACGCCGTTAAAGTGGGCATCGGCCCCGGCTCAATATGCACCACGCGCATCATTGCCGGCATCGGAGTGCCTCAGCTCAGCGCGGTCTACGATGTGGCAAAGGCACTCGAAGGCACAGGCGTGCCGCTCATTGCCGACGGCGGCATCCGCTACTCGGGCGACATCGTCAAGGCTCTTGCCGCAGGCGCATACTCGGTTATGCTCGGCGGCGTGTTTGCCGGCGTTGAGGAGTCGCCTGGCGACACCATCATCTTCAACGGCCGCAAATACAAGTCATACCGCGGCATGGGCTCGCTCGAGGCCATGGAGAAGGGTTCGAAGGACCGCTACTTCCAGAACGACGTGACCGAGGCCAAGAAGCTTGTGCCCGAAGGCATTGCCGCGCGCGTTCCCTACAAGGGCACCCTCTATGAGGTCATCTACCAGATGCTGGGCGGCCTGCGCGCCGGCATGGGCTACTGCGGAGCTCCAACCATCGAGGAGCTGCACAGCGCCAAGTTTGTGCGCATCACCAACGCCGGTGTGGCCGAGAGCCATCCCCACGATGTGACCATCACAAGCGAGGCTCCCAACTACTCTCGTGGTTAAAAAGTGAAAATTATATGCGTTAACGTATAATATGGCGGCACTTGTGTCCGTTATATTATACGTTAATGTTTTATATAACTAATTTTTTCAACACAGAAGAATCTTAATATGAAAGTTAAGTTATTGGCCTGCACTCTTTTGGGAGCCGCCGCGCTGGCGGTGGCCGCAAAAGACCCGGTCCTGATGAAAATCAATGGGAAGGATGTGAAACTCTCGGAGTTTGAATACCTCTTCCACAAAAATAACCAGCAACAGCTTCAAAAAGAGTCGCTCCAGCAATACGTTGACCGCTTCGTCACCTACAAACTCAAGGTGGCCGACGCCGAGGCTGAGAAAATCGACACACTCAAGCGCATCAAGGCCGAGCTTGAGGGATATAAGAATGAACTTGTAGCCCCATATCTGGTCGACACCACCGTCACCGCAAAGCTTGTGGCCGAAGCCTACGACCGCGCTACCAAAAACGTCGACATCGACCACTTGATGCTG
>CALBLR010000341.1 GCA_937896015.1 uncultured Prevotellaceae bacterium
ATGCGTACCGACTCGGTGAACCTGTCGAGCCTGGCGATAGGCACCATAAGCAACGAAATCACAGCCAACCTCGGCGAGCAATACCTTAAGGTGCGCCACTACCACACCACCAGCAAGGGCGCGCAGGAGGCCCACGAGGCCATACGCCCCACCTTCATCGCCAACCACGAGATAACCGGCACTGCACAAGAAAAGAAGCTCTATAAACTCATATGGAAGCGCACCATAGCCTCGCAAATGGCCGATGCTCAAGTGGAGAAAACCACTGCCGACATCACCATAAGCAACCGCACAGAGCACTTCACCGCCACCGGCGAAGTGATTAAGTTCGACGGATTTCTGCGCGTGTACATGGAGTCGACCGACGACGACGCGCCGGCATCAGACGACAGCCACTCGCTGCCCCCCATGACGGCGGGCATGGGCATGGAGGCCGACGATGTGACCGCCACACAGCGCTTCACCCAGCAGCCGCCACGCTACACCGAAGCATCGCTGGTGCGCAAGCTCGAGGAGCTGGGCATTGGCCGCCCGTCGACCTACGCCCCCACCATCAGCACCATCCAGGCGCGCGACTATGTGGAGAAGGGGGAAAGCCGCGGCGAGAAGCGCGACTACGAGACACTGACACTGCGCGGCGGCAAAATCACCGCAAGCGTCAAAAGCGAGATGACTGGGGCCGAGAAAGGCAAACTCATACCCACCGATGTGGGCATGGTGGTCAACGACTTCCTGATGAAGTATTTTCCCGGCATTATGGACTACAACTTCACGGCCCGAGTTGAAAGCGAGTTTGACGACATAGCCGAAGGCAAGCAGGTGTGGAACCAGGAAATAGACCACTTCTACAAAGGCTTCCACCCCGATGTGGAAAAGGTGTCGGCCCTGCGCCTCGAGCACAAAGTGGGCGAGCGCGTGCTGGGCACCGACCCCAAGACGGGCCGCACCGTGAGCGTGAAGATAGGCCGCTACGGCCCATTGGTGCAGCTCGGCACCACCAACGAAGACGAGAAACCACGCTTCGCCTCGCTGCGCAAAGACCAAAGCGTGGCCACCATCACCCTCAACGAGGCCCTGAAACTGTTTGAGATGCCGCGCGACCTTGGCGAATTTGAAGGCAGCGAGGTGACAGTGGCCATAGGCCGCTTCGGCCCCTACGTGAAGCATGCCGGCAAATTCGTGTCGATACCCAAAGACGTCTCGCCCGAGAGCATCACCCTCGACGAGGCATGCAAGCTGATAGCCGACAAGCGCGCCGCCGAGGCCCAGCGCGTGATCAGGGAATTCACCGAAGAGCCCGGCCTGCAGGTGCTCAACGGCCGCTACGGCCCCTACATCAGCTACAACAAGAAAAACTTCAAGCTGCCCAAGGGCTCCGACGCAGCCACACTCACCCTCGACGACTGCCGCGCCATAGTGGCCGACGAAGCCAACGCCACCAAGAGTTCGGCCCGCCGCGCCACCCGCAAGAGCGCCGCCGGCACGGCCGCCAAGAAGCCAGCAGCCAAAAAGAAGACAGCAACCCGCAAAAAAGCCACGGCCGCCAAATAACCCCGGCCGTTCCACCATACAAAAAAAGCAGCCGCCCACCCAGGCGGCTGTTTTTTTATTATTGCTGTCCGGTAAAAGTATGCCCTTTTCAGTTTTACTGGACAGCAATAGTTGTTTATGCTCTACTAAAATGGGTTCCGTACGACCTGTTGATGTGTCAGTGGCGGGCCGCTTGGCCTTTGGCGGTCAGGAGGTACTTTTGGCGGGGGTGGCGGGGTGAGTCGGGGTAGAGCAAACGCACGTAGCCCTCGCTGATGGCTGGATTCAAATATAGGCTGCGGAAACTTTTTCGGTCGTTAAGCCCCATTGCTTCAAGCATCTCTTTTATCGTCATCTCTTTGTCGCCAATGGCCTTTACGAGTTGACTGATTCGCATACTCAGTCCACTCTCAACTTGGGGGGCACTTGGGGGGTGTTGAAGCCGTACTTGGGGGGTACTTGGGGGGTCGGCAGCCTTTGGCTGGGCTTTCCACTCGCCGGTGGCGTTGATGTGGAGGTATCGATTGCGCAAATTCCACTGCTCTCCCAGCAGCAAATTGCAAAAGAAATGCTCCAAATATTCAGGTGTGTAATCTATCCCCTTGATTACATTTCTATAGTTTGCCCGAACCAAGGCATTGCGAAAATACCAAGAATGACGAGCAAACAGGCTATTATAAACGTTAAAACCTATTGAGCGGAGATAGAGTATTGTGGACGCGCCTTGGCGCAGGTGGTTAGCGGACTTCGGGACGCAGAGGGTAGTGGTTGCGCTGCTGCTCGAAGTCTTGGGGGGAGGCTTTGAGGCGGGCGGTGTCGGCCAAGGGGTCGTAGCTGTCCATTATGCCGCGGAAGGTGACGGCGGCAGCGCCGAGGGCCGGGGCGGCCACGTGGGGCGGTTGGGCGCTGATGCCGAAGTGGCGGTTGAGGGCCTCTATCACCATGGCTGTGCCGCGCTGCTTGCCCTCGCTGGAATATCCGGCTATGTGGGGTGTGGCCACAAATGCTTTTTGCAGCAGCCCGCGGCTGATGGCCGGCTCGTGTTCCCAGCAGTCGATGGCCACGTCGCCTGGCCAGCGCAGCAGGGCGGCATTGTCGGCAATGGGGCCGCGGGCGGCATTGATTAGCAGCCGGCACTTGGCGGCCGCAGCAAGCATTGCCTCATCGCACAGGTGCACTGTGGGATAGTCGCCGCCCGACGTGAGCGGGGTGTGAAATGTGATGATGGTGCTGCGCGCCACCAGCTGCTGCAATGTGCAGAAGCCGTCGGAGCCCTCGCGCTGGGCGCGCGGCGGGTCGCACAGCAGCACATTAAGCCCCAGTTGGCGCGCCCACCGCGCCACTATCGAGCCCACATGGCCCACACCCACCACACCCAGGGTGAGGCTGTGGGCGCTGGCCACGCCCCGCATGTCCATCCAGCGGCCAATGGCCGACAGCACCCACTGGGCCACGGCCGGGGCGTTGCAGCCCGGGGCATTGGCCACGGCTATGCCGCGGCTGGCGCAATAGTCAAGGTCGATGTGGTCGGTGCCGATGGTGGCTGTGCCGATAAAGCCCACACGGCTACCATCGAGCAGATGCGCGTTGCAGCGGGTGCGGGTGCGCACCAGCAGCGCGTCGGCCGTGCGCACGGCCTGCGGTGTGATGGCTGCGTTGTCGAGATACTCCACTTGAGCCCAAGGCTCAAGTCTCCCTTTAATGTATGGGATGTGACTTTCTACTATTATCTTAAGCATAGTGCATTACGGGTTACATGAGTTGAGCCACATAGCTGGCCGCGGCGGCAGCTATGAGCACCACTATAAGCAGATAGCGGCGCAGGGCGGTGGAGATGGTGAACGTGTGGGCCACCTGAATGGCGAGGCACAGGTTGAGTGCGGGCATGTAGGTGGACACATTGTTGTAGTCAACGCACATGGCCACAATGGCCAGCAGCGCGGGCACGGCGAAGAAAGCGTTGTAGAGGCGCGTCTGCAGGCGGTAGTTGAATATGGTGAACATGTTGATGGCCGTAAGCGCCACGGTGGCCGTAGCAGTGACAGCGGCTGTCACCACGCCCGCATGGGCCAGTGTGCCTGCGGCAATCACGGTGAAGATGGTGGACACCTGCGGCACGGTGAACGAGTGCGGATCAACCAGGCCCATGCCCAACGCAATCCAATAGGGGGTGACAAGGCCCAGCACCATGGCTATGAGGCCGCGCAGATTCATGGCGCGCATCTGCATGAAGCCGATGAGCATCACTGGAGCCAAAAACAGGAATGAGTAGTGAAACATGCAGCAAAACGACACCAGAGCGAAGGCAATGAAAATGCTGCGCTGCGAGTGCTGCTTGTCCTGATACTCGGCAAACATCACAAACGAGGCCCCAATCAGCACCAGACACAGAGCCGTGCCCACATAGAACTGCACACTGGCCATGGGGTTGCCCACCTGCAGCAGCAGGAATGCCGAAGCATAGACCACGGTGTACGACCGCACGAAATTGTACATGCGGTTGAGCGTGATGAGCAGGGCGCACACGCCCAGGGTGCACACGGTGTTGGCCGCCCACGAGGCCACGCGGCTGGTGATGAGCGCCTCGGGCGATGGGAAAAACACCCCGCCGCCGGCGTGCGAAATCACTATGTTGCCGCTTTGCAGCGCCAGCCAGCTTAGCGCCACGTAGGCTACGGCCATCACCGCCAGAAAGCGGCGGCCGTTGAAAAACTCATTTATTCTCTCTTCTCTGAAACTCATTGTGCACTTGTGTGTGATGTGAAAAACAAGCAAGCGGCCGCTGCCTGCCGCGCTGTGGCATGGCAGCGGCCGCCGCTGTGATGCGTTGTGTGTGAGTGAATGGCGCGCGCCCCTACTTCAGGTCGAAGCCAATGTCGCGGCGGAAATACTTTTTGTCGAAATTGATTTTGGCAATGTTGGCAAACGACTGGTCGAGGGCCTCCTGCTTGGTGGCGCCATAGCTGGTGACGGCCAGCACGCGGCCACCGGCGGTGACCAGACGGTCCTGCGCGTCGCGCGCGGTGCCTGCGTGGAACACCACGCTGCCATCCACGGCATCGAGTCCGGTGATGGGCTTGCCCTTCTCATATTTTTCGGGATAGCCCCCGCTCACCATCATCACCGTCACTGCATAGCGCGGATCGATGCTGATGCGGGTGTCGGCCAGATGGCCGTCGGCGGTGGCCAGCAGCATCTCCACCAGGTCGTTTTGCAGGCGCGGCATCACCACCTCGGTCTCGGGGTCGCCCATGCGCACGTTGTATTCTATCACATAGGGGTCGCCCTCCACGTTTATCAGCCCCAGGAACACAAAGCCGCAGTATGGCAGCTGCTCCTTTTGCAGCCCTTTGATGGTGGGCTCAATGATGCGCTCGCGCACTTTGGCCATAAACGCGTCGTTGGCAAAGCTCACGGGCGACACCGACCCCATGCCGCCGGTGTTGAGGCCCTGCTCGTTTTCGCCAATGCGCTTGTAGTCCTTGGCCACGGGCAGCACGCGATAGCTCACGCCGTCGGTGAGCACAAACACCGAGCACTCAATTCCCTTCAAAAACTGCTCGATGACCACCGTGGCCGACGACTTGCCAAACATGCCGCCCAGCATTTGCCTGAGCTCCTGCTTGGCCTCGTCGAGGGTGTCGACTATGAGCACGCCCTTGCCTGCGGCAAGGCCGTCGGCCTTGAGCACGTAGGGCGGCTTCTGCGCTTCCAGAAACTTGTAGCCCTCCTCGATGTTGGCAGCGGTCACACTAAAATATTTGGCTGTGGGAATGCCGTTGCGCTCCATGAAACCCTTGGCAAAGTCCTTGCTGCCCTCAAGCTGCGCGCCCAGGCGCGACGGACCAATCACGCGCACGCCCTGCAGGTCGGCGCGGCCCTTGAAGTAGTCGGCTATGCCGGCCACCAGAGGGTCTTCGTTGCCCACCACCAGCATGTCCACCTTATGGTCGAGCACGGCCTGGGCCACGGCCTCGAAGTCGAGCGGCTTGATGTTGAGGTTTTGGCCATACTGGTCGGTGCCGGCGTTGCCGGGAGCTATGAAAAGATGGTTGAGCAGTTGGCTCTGGCTCAGCTTCCAGGCGATGGCGCATTCGCGGCCGCCTGAGCCAAGCAGCAGTATGTTCACTTTCTCGTTAGTCATTTGTGCTGGTGTTGTTATCTGTATTGTTGTTATTAGTGTCGTTGTTATCGTCGAGGCCCTTGCGTTTCCAGCCGTTGCGGCGGCCATGCACTATGGGCCGCTCGTTTTCCACGCCCAGCGTGGGCTTGCGTCCGCGCAGCATCTTGCGGCGGAAGGCCTCGCTGTGCCAGAATGCCTCCTTGGCGTCGGCCATTCCGTTCTCGTCATCTTCACGGCCACGCTCGGCATATGGCCGCTCGCTGCGGAAGGCTCCCGCCCTGCGGCGCTCATCGCCCTCGCGGTCGAAGCGGCGGCGGCCCTCGTCGCGGCCCTTGAAGCCAAAGCGGCGGTCGCCGCCATCCTCGCGCCTCTTGCCGAATCCGCCCTCGCGACGGCCTGGCTTGTCGCCGTCACGGCCAAAGGCGGACTTGCGGTCGCCCCCGTCGCGGCGGTATAGTTTGCGCTTGTCCTCGCTGCGGCGGAAACCCTCATTCTTAATCGAGCCGCCGGCGCGGCGCATCTCGCTGAACGTGCCGTCGAATATCACATATTCGCGCAGTTCGCAAGGCAGGTCGCCGTTGTAGAGCGGATATTTCACCGACGGCTTGAGGCCAATCTGGTCGATGAGTTCCTCGTTGCTGGCAATCACCCACGCGTCGTAGCCCCTGAACACCCGCTTCAGCTTCTCGCCCAGCGTGGCATAGAGGCCGGCAAGGTCGTCGAGTTTAAGGCGCTCGCCATAAGGGGGATTGGTGACGAGAATGCCCTTGCCCTCGGCAGGCAGCTCGGTGTAGTCCTGGATCGACTTCATTTCGATGTCGACGTATTTTGCCACACCGGCGCTCTTCACATTGGCGCGCGTTATTGCTATTGCCTTGGGCGACACGTCGGAACCGAAAATCTTGAAGCTGAATTCACGCTCCTGGCTGTCGTCGTTGTATATCTGGTCGTAGAGGTCGCTGTCGTAGTCGGCCCAGTGCTGAAAAGCGAAGTCGGTGCGGAACACGCCCGGATTGATGTTGGCGGCCATCAGCGCGGCCTCGATGAGGAAAGTGCCCGAACCGCACATGGGGTCGATGAAATCAGTGTCGCCCTGCCATCCCGTC
>CALBLR010000342.1 GCA_937896015.1 uncultured Prevotellaceae bacterium
AACCCATTGCGATTATAAGTTGATTCAATTGTTGTAATGAGTCACTTTTAACAATCCACGCCAAAATTAACAATAAAGTGTGAAATAATAAAATAAATTCTGCCTTTTTTCGACAAATAAGCGCATTTTACCGACATTTGCCATATTTTATCGGCCTTTTGTGCAAGTCGCAGCCGCCCACAGAGCAAGAGGGGAGGCAAAGCACCAAGCTTTGCCTCCCCTCCGGTTGTTTTATTGTAGCTTGCGGGACGCTGTTAAGCTATGCCCAGATCTTTTGCAATCTGGTCGAGCTTCTTGTCGGCCCATTCGTTTTTGGCATCATAGTCGGCTGCGCACTCCAGCTTGTCGTGCAGCTCAAGGTAGAACTTGATTTTGGGCTCGGTGCCCGACGGGCGTATCGACACTTTTGTGCCGTCGGCTGTGTAGTATTGCAGCACGTTCGACGTTACAGGCATCACCAGCTTGGTCACGGTGCCGCTGGCGAGGTCTTTCTCCTCAAGGCTGTCGTAGTCCTTGATCTTAACTACGGGCGAACCTGCGATTTCCTTGATGGGATTCTCGCGGAAGTTCTTCATCATGGCCTGAATCTCTTCGGCACCCGACTTGCCCTTGCGCACCACCGAAATGCCGCGCTCTTTCGAGTATCCGTAGGTCATATACACGTCGATGAGCATGTCGTTCATTGTCATGTTCTTGTCCTTGGCCCAGGCAGCGATTTCGGCCATAAGCGAGATGGCCGACACCGAGTCCTTGTCGCGCACGAAGTCTTCGGCCAGGAAGCCGTAGCTCTCTTCACCGCCGCCCAGATAGTGGGCCTTGCCCTCGTTTTCGCGCATCACGGTGGCAATCCACTTGAAGCCTGTGTAGCAGTCAAAGAGCTTGATGTGCTGCTTCTCGGCAATTTGGCGAATGGTGTCGGTGGTGACTATTGTCTTCACGATATATTCGTTGCCGGTGAGCTTGCCCAGCTCCTTGTAGCGTGCCATAAGGTAGTAGAGGAATATCATCACTATCTGGTTGCCGTTCACCAGCTCATATTTGCCCTTGGTGTTCTTTATCACCACGCCGATTCGGTCAGCGTCGGGGTCGGAGGCCACCACAAGGTCGGCGCCGACCTCTTCGGCCTTCTTGATGGCCATTGCCATTGCCGAGGCGTTCTCGGGGTTGGGCGAGTCCACGGTGGGGAAGTCGCCGCTCTGCACGTCTTGTTCGGGCACGTGAATCACGTTGGTGAAGCCCCAGTTGGCCAGCGAGCGCGGAATCAGGAACTTGCCCGTGCCGTGGATTGGGGTGTACACGATTTTCAGGTCGTGGTGGCGCTTTATCACGTCGGGGCTGAGCGACAGTGTCTTAATCCGGTCGATGAACTGCTTGTCGATGTCCTCGCCCACAATCTCAATCAGCTCGGGGTTGCCCTTGAACTTCACCTCATTGATGTCGTGCAGCTGGTTCACATATTCGATGGTCTTCACATCGTGCGGCGACACCATTTGTGCGCCGTCGTCCCAGTATGCCTTATAGCCGTTGTACTCCTTGGGGTTGTGCGAGGCGGTGATTATAACGCCGCTCTGGCAGCCCAGCAGGCGAATGGCAAACGACATTTCGGGTGTGGGGCGCGGGCCCTCAAACAGATACACCTTGATGCCGTTGGCCGAGAATATGTTGGCCACCGTTTCGGCAAAGAGGCGGCTGTTGTTGCGCACGTCGTGCCCCACCACCACCTTTATCTGATCCTTGTCCTTGAACACGTCGTTCAAGTAGTTGGCCAGGCCTTGCGTGGCCAGCCCCACGGTGTAGATGTTCATGCGGTTGGTACCAGCGCCCATGATGCCGCGCAGGCCGCCCGTGCCGAATTCAAGGTCTTTGTAGAACGATTCAATCAGTTCTGTCTTGTCGTCGTTGTCGAGCATGCGCTTCACTTTTTTTTGGGTCTCTGCGTCATATCCCTTGCCAAGCCAAGCTTGGGCGCGGGAGGTGACTTCGTTTAAAAGTTTCTCGTCGTTCATGTCGTTAAATATGTGTAGTTTTAGTTATTGTTGTTGCAAATTCTGCTTAGCTGAAAAATTGCTTGAATGCCTTAATCATATATATGTGGTCGGCCACCGAGCCGGTTTCGCGCACCGAGTGCATGGCCAGCAGCGGGTTGCCCACGTCCACGCCCTCGATGTCGATTTGGCCGGTGAGTATGTTGCCCAGCGTGGAGCCGCCTGCCACATCGGAGTGGTTCACGAAATACTGGCAGGGCACTCCTGCCTCGGCGCACAGCCTCTTGAACACGGCAGCCGAGTGGGCGTCGCTCATATACTTGCAGTTGGCGTTCACCTTTATGCACGGCCCGCCGCCCAGGGTGGGGTGGTTGGTGGGGTCGTACTTGTCGGCATAGTTGGGGTGAAAGGCGTGCGCGTTGTCGGCGCTCACCATGAATGTCTTGGCCAGAGCTATGCAGAAGTCTTCGAGGCTGCCGCCCTGCTCTTCAACTATGCGGTGCAGCACGTTGGCCAGCACTGGCGAGCCTGCGCCCTGCTTGGTGCCGCTGCCTGTCTCCTCGTTGTCGAATATGGCTGCCACGCAGGTGGTGTCGGCGTCGGTGCCCTCGATGGCGGCTGTCAGTGCCGCGTGGGCCATGCTCAGGTCGTCGAGCCGTCCGGCCGAGATGAATTCGTTGTTAAGCCCGAAGGTGCAGGGCTTTTCGGTGTCATACAGCACCAGGTCGAAGTCCAGTATGTCGTTGGCGTCCACCTTCAGTTCCGACGCAATGAGGCCCGTAAGCAGGTTGCCGCTTTCCAGCTTGCCGTTGAGCTTGGCGATGATGGGCAGCATGTCTTTTTGCTTCGACAGCTTGTTGCCCTCGTTCACGGCGCGGTTGAAGTGAATGGCCAGGTGCGATATTTGCAGCAGCGGGCGCTCGATGTGCAGCACGCGGCTCACGGGGTGCAGGGCGTCGGCCCCGCGCAGTATCACGCGGCCGGCAATCGACAGCGGCCGGTCGAACCATGTGTAGAGTATCGGGCCGCCATACACCTCGGTGTTGAGCTTCACAATGCCGCCGTCGCTCTTTATCTCGGCGTTGGGCTTTATTCTGAAGCATGGCGAGTCGCTGTGGGCGGCTATCAGTTTGAAGCCGGTGTCGGCGGCCTTTTTGCGGCCAACCTTCACGGCAAATATGGCCGAGTCGTTTTTGGTCACAAAGAATTTGTCGCCGGGCTTGGCATTGAGTTTCTCGTCGAGCCGCCTTTCGTCAAATCCATTGGCGGCGAGCCACTTTTTAGCTGTGTCTACCGCGCAAAAGTTGCACGGGCTCTTGCCCAGGAAGTCGAGCAGCGAGCTTATATACTTGGTGTCCATAGGGCGTGGTGGTTTTAATTGGTTTATATATTGTCGGGGTTATAGTAAATTTTGTTGAGCGCTTTTAATGCGTTGCAAAGGGTCTGGCTCCAGTAGCTCTTGAAGTTGTCTTTGCACAGGCCCAGCAGCTCTTGCTGCACCTCGGTGGGGGCATTCTTCACCGAGGCTATGAAGTTAAAGAATTCCTGATACAGGTCGGCCAGGTTCTCTGACACCGATGAGGCCACCGGCGTGTCGGAATACTTCATGTCGTCGACAAAGGTGTCGAGATACACATCGTCTTCGGCCATCACCTGGCTCACGTAGTTGCGCACCTGGTTGTAGGCATCCTCTTCAAGGTAGGAGTCGATGTAGTAGTCGCTGAAGCTTATGTCCAGCTCTATGTCGTTGGCCGAGATGTAGATGCGCGGCAGCAACTTAAGCATACGGGCCACAAACGAGTCTTTGTCGTAGTCGAGTATGTTTTCCAGCTCGTGGCAATACTCATTGGTCATTGCAATGAAGGCCAGCGAGTTGGGGCTTAGCTTTAATTTATTTTCCATAACTCAGTGATGATGTTGTTACATATATAGCCTGTTTTCAATTATGTAGCGGTACACGTCGTCGGCCATGTAGTAGGCCATGTTGCGCATCTGCTTGAGGCCGGCGCGAATCTCAGTCGACGACACCTCCACCAGCGGGGCGTCGACCTCCTGCACTCTGGCGCGCAGATCTTCGGGAATCGCCACCTCATAGCCTCGGCGCGGATAAATGAGTATGTGGTGCCTGGCCACAATCTCGTCGTGCGACTTCCATTTGTCGAACACGCTCCAATTGTCGGCGCCTATCACCAGCCAGAACTCGTCGTCGGGGAAGCGGCGCTGAAGCTCGTTGAGGGTGTCGATGGTGTATGACGGGCGCGGCATGCCGAATTCAAAGCCCGATGTCACCACATTGTCGAGCCGGCGGCTCACCAGCTCGGCCATCTTCAGCCGGTGCAGGTCGTAGTCGCCGCCGGACTCCGGTTTCAGCGGGTTTCGCGGCGACACCATGAGCCACAGCTGGTCGAGCCCGGCGTTCTGGCTCACATAGTTGGCTATTATGGCGTGCCCAATGTGAATCGGGTTGAACGAGCCTCCGAATATGCCTATGCGCTTTCCCATTGGCGGAGCCTAATTGATGAATTGCTTTATCAGACTGCGCGTCTGCTCCACGGCTGTCGCCAGGTCGTCGTTGACAACGCGGTGGTCAAACTTGTCGGCAAACGTCAGTTCAAATTCGGCCTTTGCCACGCGCTTGGCTATCTCCTCGGCGCTGTCGGTGGCACGCCCTTCAAGGCGCGCCTTTAGGGTGGCTATGCTGGGCGGGGCTATGAATATCGACAGCGCTTCGTCGCCATACATCCGTTTCACATTCACGCCGCCCTTCACGTCGATGTCGAGTATCACGTTGCGCCCGTCGCCGTTGATGCGCTCAATTTCGCGCTTCAGCGTGCCGTAGTAGCGCCCTGGATACACCTCTTCATATTCGGCAAACTCGCCGCCCGCAATGGCTGCCTTAAATTGCTCAACGGTCATGAAGTAGTAGTTCACTCCGTCTTGCTCGCCGCGGCGCGGCTGGCGTGTGGTGGCCGAGATCGAGAACTCCAGCTTCAGGCTTTCGTCCTTTGTGAGCTCGCCTATAATAGTCGATTTTCCCGTGCCCGACGGAGCCGAGATTATTATCAGTTTTCCTTTCTTTTCTGCCATATCGCTGCTGTGTGATGGTTAGAGCACGTTGAGCACCTGCTCCTTTATTTGTTCCAGGTGGTCCTTCATGCCCACCACTATCTTTTGCAGCTCGGCCTGGTTGGCCTTCGAGCCCATTGTGTTGATTTCGCGCCCCATTTCCTGACTGATGAAGCCCAGCTTCTTGCCTTGGGCATGGCCCTTTTCAAGCGTCTCAAGGAAGTAGTTGAGGTGGTTTTGCAGGCGCAGCTTCTCCTCGGTGATGTCGAGCTTTTCGATGTAGAATATCAGCTCTTGCTCAAAGCGGTTTTTGTCGTAGTCGACGCCTTCAAGGTGCTGCAGCGAGTCGAGAATGCGCGCCTTAATCTTCTCCACACGCGACTCCTCGTAGGGGGCCACCTCGTTGAGCAGCTGCTGGATTGCGGCGATTTTCTCTTCAAAAAATCCGCACAGGCGGTTGCCCTCCTGTGTGCGGAAGTCCACCAGGGCCTGAACGGCCTGACTAACCACCTCGCCCACTGCGGCCGTCTCCTCGTCGCTAATCTCATCGGGGTTGGTGTCGGCTTTCAGCGCATCGGGCAGGCGCAGCAGGGTGGCATACCAGTCGCTGGGCTCGGCTATGCCCAGCTCCTGCGACATTTGCTCTATTTGCTGCTTGTACACCTTTAGCAGCGGGGTGTTGACGCTCACAGGCGCGGCGCCGTCGATGGCTTCGCAAAACACATATAGGTCCACTTTGCCCCGCAGCAGCACCTTCGATACGCTGTTGCGCAGGTCAAGCTCGAGGCCACGGTAGGATTGAGGCAGTCGCACCGAGAGGTCCAACTGCTTACTGTTTAACGATTTGACTTCGGCGGTGATTTTCTTTCCGTTAATCACCTTTTCGGCCTTGCCAAATCCTGTCATTGATAATATCATAGCTGAAAAAATATAATTTACAGTGATGTGAAACAATGCAATGCACTCGTCCACAAGCCAATGCGGCTGCCGTCGAGCGACACTGCCTAAACTCGTTTGTAAAATTAACTATAAAATCAAACATAAGCAAGCGTGCCACCGTGTTTATTATTCGGCTTGCGGTACGATGCGGTGAAAAAATGAGTCCGCGCTTCATAATAAAGCCACACCGCCATGCGTTATTACAGATAAACAAACTACATCTGCCCGCAGCGCGGCACTGGCGGTGCTGCATTTGGGGCAACTTATTAACGTGTATTATGAAAGGAAAAATTTTAGTCACTGGCGGAACGGGTTTCATTGGTTCGCACACCACTGTGGAGCTGCTCAACGCAGGCTATGAAGTGGTGATTATCGACAATTTGTCAAACAGCAACCGCGACGTGCTCGACGGCATTGAGCGCATCACTGGCAAGCGGCCCGTGTTTGTGGAAGGCGATTGCTGCTGTATGGCCACTCTTGAAAAACTGTTTGAAGACAACCCCGGCATAAATGGTATCATCGACTTCGCGGCGAGCAAGGCCGTGGGCGAGTCGGTGCACAAGCCCATACTGTATTACCGCAACAATCTGAACATACTGCTCAACCTGCTCGACCTCATGCCGCGCTATGGCGTTAAGGGATTCGTGTTCTCATCGTCGTGCACCGTCTATGGCGAGCCCGACGTGAACCCCATCACCGAGGCTGCGCCCACCAAGAAGGCCACTTCGCCCTATGGCGCCACCAAGCAGATTTCAGAAGACATTATCCGCGATGTAATAGCCTCGGGCGCGCCCATCAAGGCCATCCTGCTGCGCTACTTCAACCCAATCGGCGCCCACCCGAGTGCCGAAATCGGCGAACTGCCCAATGGCGTGCCGCAAAACCTGGTGCCCTACATCACCCAGACGGCCATCGGCATACGTAAAGAGCTTAGCGTGTTTGGCAACGACTACGACACCCCCGACGGTTCGTGCATACGCGACTTCATCAACATTGTGGACCTGGCAAAGGCCCACGTCAAGGCCCTTGAACGCATGCTGGGCGGTGGCAGCGACGACAATCTGGAAGTGTTCAACATAGGCACAGGCGAAGGCGTGTCGGTGCTGCAGCTCATCGACGTGTTTCAAAAGGCCACAGGCATTAAGCTGCCCTACAAGATAGTTGGCCGCCGCGAGGGCGACATCACTAAGATTTGGGCCGACCCCACCAAGGCCAACACTGTGCTGGGCTGGAAGGCCCAAGTGTCGCTGGCCGACACCATGCTAAGCGCGTGGAACTGGCAGAAGAAGCTGCGTGAGCGCGGCGTGATGTAGAGAAACTTGCCGGGACTATATAGACTCACACGGGCGGAGTGCCACAAAATCAGGCACTCCGCCTTTTTTGCGCCCTTGTGCCGGCGCGCACATTTGGCAGTTAGTGCGTAAAATCGTAAATTTGCAGAAACTAACATTTTCAGAACACTACACTCATCGATGAAGAATATAAGAAACTTTTGCATAATAGCGCATATCGATCACGGTAAGAGCACTCTTGCCGACCGCCTGCTTGAATACACAAAGACGGTGGGAGGCAAGGAGATGCAAAACCAGGTGCTCGACGACATGGACCTTGAGCGCGAGCGCGGCATCACCATCAAGAGCCACGCCATTCAGATGGACTATTGCCCCAACGGCGAGAACTACACGCTGAACCTTATCGACACTCCGGGACACGTCGACTTCAGCTACGAGGTGTCGCGCTCGATTGCCGCCTGCGAGGGCGCGCTGCTGGTGGTGGACGCCACACAGGGTGTGCAGGCCCAGACCATCAGCAACCTCTATATGGCTCTTGAGCACGACCTCGAGATAATTCCCGTAATCAACAAAATCGATATGGACAGCGCACACCCCGATGAGGTGGAAGACGAAATCGTGGAGCTGATTGGTTGCGACCCGAGCGAAATAATCCGCGCCAGCGCCCGCACGGGCGAGGGCATCCCTGAAATCCTCGACGCCATCATCAAGCGCATTCCCGCGCCGTGCGGCGACCCCGAGGCTCCGCTCGAAGCACTCATATTCGACTCGGTGTTCAACTCGTTCCGCGGCATCATCGTATACTTCAAGATACTTAACGGCACCATCCACAAGGGCGACCTTGTGAAGTTTGTCAACACCGGCAAGCAGTATAATGCCGACGAGGTGGGCGTGCTCAAGCTGCACCTGTCGCCGCGCGACACTATAAGTGCCGGCAATGTGGGCTACATAATTTCGGGCATCAAAAATTCTACCGAGGTGCGCGTGGGCGACACCATTACCCACGTCGACAATCCATGCCAGGCTGCCATCGAGGGCTTCCAGGAGGTGAAGCCCATGGTGTTTGCCGGTGTATACCCAATTGAGCCCGAGGACTTTGAAAACCTGCGCTCGTCGCTCGAAAAGCTGCAACTCAACGACGCTGCGCTCACCTTTGCCCCCGAGTCGTCTCTGGCCCTTGGCTTTGGCTTCCGCTGCGGCTTCCTGGGACTGCTGCACATGGAGATTGTGCAGGAGCGACTGAGCCGCGAGTTCAACATGGAGGTCATCACCACAGTGCCCAACGTGTCCTACAAGGTGTATGACAAAAAAGGCAACATGACCGAGGTGCACAACCCCGCCGGCTTGCCCGACCCAACGCTCATCGACCGCATCGAGGAGCCATACATCAACGCGTCGATCATCACCCTTTCCGACTACATGGGCCCCATAATCACGCTGTGCCTGAGCAAGCGCGGCATCCTCACCAAGCAGGAATACATATCGGGCAACCGCATGGAGCTGCACTTCGACATCCCGCTGGGCGAAATCGTGATCGACTTCTACGACAAACTGAAGTCGATAAGCAAGGGCTACGCCTCGTTTGACTACTACATAAGCTCATACCGAGAGGCCAAACTCATAAAGCTCGACATTCTGCTCAACGGCCAGCCCGTGGACGCCCTCAGCTCGCTCACCCACGTCGACAATGCCGTGACGCTGGGCCGCCGCATGTGCGAGAAGCTGAAGGAGCTGATTCCGCGCCAGCAGTTCGACATTGCCATTCAGGCCGCCATAGGCGCCAAAATTGTGGCGCGCGAAACGGTGAAGGCCGTGCGCAAAGACGTGACCGCCAAGTGCTATGGCGGCGACGTGAGCCGCAAGCGCAAACTGCTCGAAAAACAGAAGAAGGGTAAGAAGCGCATGAAGCAGATAGGCAACGTAGAGGTGCCGCAGAAAGCATTCTTGGCGGTGCTGAAGCTCGACTGACAGTCGCTACGCTCACCCCCATACACATGGATAGCCTCCATCCACCCAGCATACTGACTGCGGGTAGGGTGGAGGCTTTTTGCAAAGGAAAAATGAAAAAACTTAGCAATTTTCTTTGCTAAGTCTGCCTTTTCCGCTACCTTTGTACTGAGTAGGCTTTGGCCTCTGGCCCCAGG
>CALBLR010000343.1 GCA_937896015.1 uncultured Prevotellaceae bacterium
TTAACATCGCTCCCATGTGAGCACGTTTTTATTCATACTATTTTTTCCTAAGGGCATCTCGAAGCGATTTCGCGATGCTTTTATTTTTTATACGCCTCTACCCTATCAAATATTGTGGCCGGATATGCGCCGCTGTTTTTTGAACGACAATAGAGACAATCGGAGACAATTTTTTTTTGAACAGCTATTCTATAGGGATAATGCCGATGTTTTTGCCGTTTTTTTGGCTGCGCCCATTGGACGCGGCATGCCGCGCTCCTACAGCAATCTGCTCATTTTAAACAAATCACACCGCTTAAAATATATGTATTTTGTGCTCTTGGGCGGGCTGGACGCAGTGCGCCCCTGCAACGGAGAGGCCGATGCAGGGGCGCAGATGTGTTTGTATTGATGGGGGCTTACTTCAGCACCACTTTGCGGGCTGATGTCTTGCCGCCGGCATAGCGCACCACCTCGATGTAGACACCGCTGGCTGCCGGGCGCTGACTGCCCAGCGACACGCCGCCCACGGTGTACCACTCGCTGCCAAGCGCCATGGCATCGGCAGCTACGCCATCGAGGCCCGAAAGACCGGTGACGTTGAGCGTGTAGGTCTTGCTGAGGCCGTTAAACGTCTTGGTGACGGTGGCCGCACCCATGCCGGTGGTGTAGCCGAAGCCGTCTTTAAGATACAGGCGCGAGCCGTCGCAGGTCCACTGTGTGCCTTGCGGCATGCCGTAGGCAAAGCGCTGCTTAACGCTGGCAAAGGTGTCGCCCTCGGCCAGAACCACGGTTGCAGCCCACCAGTTGGCCAGGTCGTTGTCCGACTGAACTGAGAGTGTGGGATACATGCCCTGCTGCATGGCCCATGCGTCGCCAAGTTTGGCCGCCGTGGCCAGAGTGCGGGTGTCGCAGGCCGTGGCCAGGGCATCGGTGGCGGTGGGGGTGAATGATGCCTGAGCGGCATCGGTATCGTAGTACACACTGTCGAGCACGCCCACATATTTGCCATTGGGGGCAATGAAGCCCGCCTTTGCGGCATCGGCGCACACCAGTCGGCCGGCCGTGTAGGTGCGGCGTATCTTGGTGCTCGATGAGGTGATGAGACCAATCACGCCGCCGGCAAGGCTTGGAGCTGTCACTGTGCCCATGTTGTAGCAATCGGTGATGGTGGGGAATCCGTAGCCCGCCATGCCGCCAGCGTTGCCATACTTGCCGTCGGCATTGTCGCTGCCTTTAGTGGAGGTGACATTGCCAAGATTGAAGCAGCGCGTGATGTAGGCGCCCTGCGCATAGCCTGCTATGCCGGCCACGCCATAGCCCTCGCTCTCAACATTACCAGAGTTCCAGCAATCGTTGATCACAGTAGACCTCGACTGGCCAATGAAGCCAGCCACGTGGCGGCTGCCGCCAGCCACATCGCCGGTATTGTAGCAACGGTTGATGGTGAGATTGTTGCCTCCCTCACCAGCAAAGCCACCCACGGCATACTCGTTGCTGAGCACTGCGCCCGTGTTGTGGCAGTCCTCGATGAGGCCCGAGCTTGTGCCGCTCTTCACATAGAGCTCACCGGCAAAGCCACCCACATAGTGGCCGAGGCCGGTGACGTCGCCAGTGTTGTGGCAGCGCTTGAAGTCAAACGAGCCGCGGGCCATGCCCACGATTCCGCCCACATACGAGGTGCCGCCCACGGCACCCTGGTTGCTGCAGTCGATGATGACACTTGCGTCGGTGCTGTTGCTCATGTCGCTGATGAGGCCGCCATTAGTCGAGCCGCTGCCAACGATGTCGGCCTCGTTGACGCAGTGGTCAAGGGTGTCGCCGCCACAGGCAGTGCCCAAAATGCCGGCGAGGCCACCACCGCCCGAAATCTCGGCAGAATTCACGCAGTTGCTTATGCGGCCATAGCTCATATAGGCAATGCCAGCCATGCCTGAACCGCTGATTTTATGCATATTGCGGCAGTCGCTAACCACAGCGCTGGAGCCCAGCGACACCACGATGCCGGCACCGGCACCGCCCGCTGGGGCAATGGTGCCATTGTTGACGCAGTGTGTGATGCGGGCCTTGCCGTTGGCCACAGCCGCGATACCAGCCGCATAAGTGTTTTTGGGAGTGGTGACGCGGCCCTCGAAGGTGCAGCTGTCGATGCGGCCCTTGAGCGAGCCAGCGAAGCCTGCCACATAGCGGTCGCCGTTGATGTTGCCATTGATGGTGAGGTTGCGAATCACGCCCGAAGCGCCCACATTACTGAACAGGGCAATGTTGTTTTCTTCCTCCACATTGATGTTGAGGTTGGTGATGCGATGCCCGGCACCATTGAAGTCGGCCTCAAACACCGACGGCGCCATGGCCACAGGGGTGAGGCTTGCGCCAGCCATGTCGACATCGTTGACCACCTCAAAGTGGCAGCCGCTGTAGGTGTAGCACTCACGCGTGGTGAAGCGGCTGAGGTTGGCCACATCGTCGGCTGTCTTGATTTTATAGGGGTTGGCCGCTGTGCCCTCGCCCTCAAACACGTTGGGGATGGAGCGCAGAGGAATCACCTTCACATAGTCGCCAATGGTGGCGGTGAGAGTGTCGCGCAGCGAAGCGGTGTCGGCGCGCATGGTCACACTCAGCTGCTTGCCGCTGATGGCGTAGTCCTTGCCGCTGGCCAGAGCCCACTTGATGGTGTCGGCAGTGGAGAGGAGCGCCCACGAGCGCATGTTGTTGTCGTTCTCGCTGTCCTTGAAATGCACATATATGCAGCGGGCCACGCTGGCCAGAGGCTCGGAGGCAAAGGCCTTGAGCACGGGATATTTGTTCTTTGTCCAGTCGATAGCGTCGGCATCGGTGCCGTCGAGGGCGACACCACTGATGAGGTTACGCGTGAGCTCGGCCTTGGCTCCACTCATGTCTTGCAGCGCGGCGGCCTTGCAGTAGGCCAGCATCTGGCCATCGTAGTAGTTGCCGCTGTAGGTGCCAGCCAGCGGACTGGTGCTGGCAATGGCGCCCAGGGTGCCGTCGTTGTAAGTGCTGGCCGCCATGCCATAGGAAATGTTGCCGCGCATGGTGACGCCGCTGGTGGTATGGCTGACGATGCCGCCCACATCGCGGCGCGAGTGCACGTAGCCGGTGTTGATGTTGTGCTCAATCACAGTGGCGCTGCCGCTGAGGTCGGCCACAATGCCGCCGGCTGAGTGCTGCGCGGTGGCTGGGCGGCTGGCGTTGAGGTAGACGGCGCGCACCTCACCGTCGTTCTGGCAATGGCTTATGGTGCCCGAGGCCACCGACGCTATGCCGCCCACGGTGTTGCCGCCAGCGGTAATGGTGCCGGCGTTGTAGCAGTTGGTGATTTTACCCGTGCCCCACAGCTGGCCGGCTATGCCGCCGGCGTTGTCGGCAATGGCAGTGATGGGAGCATAGTTGCGGCAGTTGTCCACAGTGCCGCCGGTCGAAGCCACCACGCCGCCAGCAAGTGAATAGCCCACTATGTGGCAGTCGGCGGCAATGTTGATGTTGGCCAGCCTGCTGTTGTCGGTGCAATAGCCAAACAGGCCCACCACGCTGCGCGAGCCTATGTTGTGGGCCAGGCCCACCGAGTCGTAGTTGATGTAGTCCATCCAAAGGCGGTGGATGAAGTGTCCGCCGCCGTCGTAGCTTGCGGCAAACACGTGAGCCTTGCTGTTGTCGCCCACGCCCTTGAAGTCGTGGTCATACTCAAGGTCGATGTCGGCCGTCTGCAAGAAGTAGTCGCCGTCGAAGTCCTGCGAATTGGCGTTCACATCGTTGGCCAGGCGCATGAGGTCGGCCTTTTCCTGAATCAGGTAGGGCGACTCCTTGGTGCCGTTGCCAACGAATCCGCTTGGATTGACGGTGGTCACATTGTATTCCTTAAAGTGCTTGAGGTTGTCGTCGGGCGAGGCAAGAATTATCTCCTTGCTGCTTACGCTCTTCAGCGATATGCAGTCGGCCTCCACCTTGAGGCCCGCGCTTTCCTGCACCACACTTGAATTGCTGTAAAGGTGCCACTTCACACCGCCCTTGGTGCTGATGCCCATGCTGCTCTTCACCTTGCCTGCGTTTTCGCCGCTGGCTATGGTGAGCGGAGCGGCCACAAGGGTTGCGGCCACAGTGCCCGCAGCCGACTTAAGCATAGGATAGCTGCCAGCCTCGGCGGTCCACACGCCAGCGGCGTCGGTCCATGGCAGAGAGCCGCCAGTGAGCTGGGCCGTGGCGATGGCCGTGTGCTTGAGCGAGTCGGGCATGACGGTGGTGGTGAGCTGCGCGTCGTAGTAGCAGTCGGTCATGGTGGGCACGCTGAACGACACGCCATACACGCCCTGCGTTGCGCCCGAACTGGCGGTGATCACCTGACCCACATTGAGGCAGCGCTTAATGGAGTTGCCCTTGTCGGTGTTGAGCACATAGCCCACAATGCCGCCCACCTGGGTGCATGCGCCGCTGTTGATAATCTGGTTGCCAGTGAGGCAATCCTGCACATGTCCCTCATAGAGCATGCCCACGATGCCGCCCACGATGCCGTTGTTGTCGTTGGTGGCGCGGGCCGATATGGGCGCGGCGTTGACAAGCCGCTGCACGGTGCCCGAGTTCACATCGCCCACAAGGCCGGCAATGATGCCGTGGCCGTCGGTGTCGGCAATGGTGCCGGTGAACTGGCCGTCGCTCACCAGGCTCGAGCGCGAGCCTGCGCCGGCCAGGGTGTAGCCCACAAGGCCGCCCAGGGCGCGGTAGAAGCGGTTGAAGTAGCCGTTGAATGTCATGCTGGCGTCGGCGCTTATATTGGTCACCTGCGAGCCGCGGGTGATGCCCGCTATGCCGCCCGTAGCGCCAGCGCCAGTGATGGTGCCGCTGAAGGTGCAGCGGTCTACGGTGCCGTTGCGCGTCTGGCCCACGATGCCGCCGCCAAAGGCGTTCTGGTGGTTGATGACGGCGCCCGTCACATTCACATTGGCAATGCGGCCCTCGCTTTGGGCCGCGATGCCGCCGGCATACTCGCCATAGGATGTGAGCTTGAGGCCGGTGACATTAACGTTGGCAATCACGCTCAGCGAGTCGGCAAAGCCGAAGATACCCGCATTGGGCTCCTGCCCCATGGTGATGGTTAGGTTGCCGATGCTGTGGCCGCGGCCGTCGAATGAGCCGCTGAAGGGCTTGGCGTCGCTGCGGCCAATGGCACGCCAGACCGAGGTGATGCCACTCATGTCCACATCACCTCCAAGCGCGATGTGCTTGCCGCGATAGCTGGTGCCATAGTTCACACTCTCGGCCAGGGCCTGCATCTGCTGCGCCGTAGTCACCACATAGGGGTCGGCCTCGGTGCCGCTGCCCTGCCAGTCGAGGCTCTGCGCCTCGGGGAAACGCAGCTTGGAGGTGAGGCTGATGGTGGTGCGCTTGTAGGGATACGCCACCAGACTGGTGTACATGCGGTTGAATATGCCCCAGTTGCCAAAGCTGATGGTGCTTTCGGTGGCAGTGGCGGCAATGCTGCCCTTTTGGGCGCTGCCGCTCTTGCTCCAGTCGGCGGGGTTGCACATAAACACGCCGTAGGTGGGGTTGGTGTAGATGTGCTGCGGCGGAATCTCGACGCTGCGGTCGGGATTGACGTAGGCCGACACGGCCACGCCATTGTCGGCAAAGTTCACAATCTCGATCTGGTTGTCGTAGGGTTGGCCCACATACACATTGTAGGTTTCCACAGAGTCGGCCGGACTCTGATACACATTGGTCATCACAGCGTTGGTGAGCTTTAGGCTTGAGCTCTTGAAAGCGCAGTAATAGCGGCCCTTGTTGGCTCCTGTGAGCAGAAACAGGCCCCATCCGCCCAGCGTCACACTGCCGTCGGCCTCAATGGTGCCGGC
>CALBLR010000344.1 GCA_937896015.1 uncultured Prevotellaceae bacterium
GGGAAGCTCGATTGCAGTGAGGGTTACAGAGTTCTCGCCCTCTTTAACAGTCACGGGCACTGTGCCAACTTCCTCGCCGCTTGTTGCGTCGGTGAATACGAGCTCAGCGTTGGTTGCGTCGCTGTTGGCCTTGAAGCTGAAGGCGTAGCTGTTGTCATCGGCCTTCTCGCTGTTCAGATCGTATGCGAAGATGCCCTTAACCACGGGCTGCTCCGCATTCTTGGTGGTGAATGTGGTCACCTTGTTGTTGCTTGCCAGGAAGGCGGTGATGTCGGTGCCGCTTACAACGGCAGCGCCATTCATGAATTCACTTGCAGCGGCAGCGATGTCGGTGCCGGTGGTGTTGATGAGCTTGGCCTTGTCAAGGCCGTCAGTCACGTCAAACAGTTTGAAGCCTGCCACCTTGCCGTCGGCGAGGTAGGGAGCTACCATCAGGGCATGCTTTGCATACTTGAAGAAGCTTACGCCAGTGGCGGCTGCATCGATAGTGCCTTCGGGCAGACGGCCCAGCACGTCGCAGTCGGTGTTGTCGGTGTCGGCCAGCTTGAACTCAAACGGAGCGATGAGGCTGCCGTCGAGGATGTAGTTGCGGTCGTCGCGGGGCGATACGCACAGTTTCATGTCGCTGCCAATCTTCACCTCGGTGAAGTTGCTGGTAGCGTCGATGGTCTTGTTGAGGAACTGAGTGCTTGCCACCATGTTGTCGGCCACGGTGAGGGCAATCAGGCGGAACGATTGTGATGAACCGGTAGTGGTGCCGGTGGTCACAATTGTGCAGTTGTCGGAAGATCCGCTGACGGCCAGCGTCTTACCAGTAGTGGCACGATAGTAGTTACCAGAACTTTGAGTGGTTACCCACTTCTCGGGAGTTGAGTCGAAGGTGTCCCATTTGTAGAATTGCACTGTGCCGCGCACATAGCCTTCGTCTACCTGACCGTCGCTGAACTGGCAGAGCATGCTGTTGCAGCCCACGAGTTTGCCGTCGGCAGTGAATGCGATGTCGGCCAGCTTAGAATAGAAGCCCTGGCCCAGGTTAGAACCGTCGATGAGGCCTTCGGTGCTGATTGTCTTCACAAGTTCCTTAGAAGCTGTGTTGATGAGATACAGGGCGGGAGTGCCATTGTTGTCGGTGAGCACCACGGCCGAGTCGCCGCGTTGCAGCACGCGCTTCACGGTGCCTGTGATGCCTTCGTAGGTCTTGCCTTCGTCTTTTGCAAAGTTGAACTGCTCGGCAACGCCAAGGTAGGCGGGCTGCACGGGGTCGTTGTAGTTATGATATGTAACCTTCGGCGGCACGTAGCCTTCGGCCTCGAGCAGAGGCATTGTGTAGGTGGTCTCGTTGGCCTTCACCACGAGCGGAGTGTTGTATTCATCGGTGATGGCCTTGTAGCCGTCGGCTGCGATGCTCAGGGTGTAGGTGCCCGGCTCCACGTCTTCAAACACAAACACGCCATTGTAGTTGTTGTCCACTGTGTAGGTCTTCACGGCCTTGCCGTCCTTCATCAGTGTCACCTTGGCGCCGTTGATGGGCTTCCACTGGTCGTTGGTGTTGGGGGCATACTTGAAGAGGCTGTTCACCATTTTCTCGTGCATGTCCTTCACTGTGCCCACCACATAGCCTGTGGTCTCCTTGTTGAGGCCGAAGTACTCTGCCATGCCGCGTGCATAGCGCACGCCTTCCATATAGCAGTAGTCCTTGTTGAGCGCGCGGTGGCGTGCGGGCTGATAGGTGTGGAAGAAGCCCTCGATGAGCATGCCCGGAGTGCCGTGCTTGAGCACGCCCAGATAGCCGGTGTATTGCTTGCCGCTATTGGGGTCGGTGCGGGTCGAGCTGCTGCCGTAGAATGTGATGTCGCCGCGAATGTTGGGGTTCGTGGGGCTGTAGTACGACTGCGGGTCGATGGCGTTGGTGTAGTTGATGGGCCACATCACCTGGCCCATGGCGCGGCTGCCCACTGCCAGGTCGCCTCCCTCACCGTCATTGCCGCGGTAGATGAACAGCGGGTAGTTGGTGGTGCTGCCCTCAGATGCTGCATTGGAGTGGATCGACAGGAACATGTCCATGTTGTTAGCTTCCACCTCAGTGCAGATTTCAGAGAGGTTGCGGTTGTATTTCTCGGCGTCGACACCATTCTTAACGTAGGGATACGGGCCGTTCTCAACGCGAGAGTACATGATGTTTTCTTTCTTCACACCCATCTTTTGCAGCACACGGCCCAGTTTCAGGCCCTTCCACAAGTCGGTGTTCGACTCATAGAAGCCGCAGGTGTCGGGCATGCCCGTTTCGGGCAGATTGGGATAGGGGATAGTGGCGCACGGGCGGTCGTTGGGACCCCAGCTGCCATGACCCGGGTTAATGTAGATGCGAACTTCATCGGCGTTCTTTGCACCGAGCGTTCCTGCCGCCATTAGCGAAGCGGCTGCCAATACAAAAATCTTTTTCATGCCGTGAATTATTTGTTTATGTTAATAATATAGGCCTCGCCGGCAGGGGTTGAGAAGGCAATCTTCTCGCCGTTGAGCGAAGCGTAGGGATACATGGCCACAACCGATGCGTCGGTGAGCACCTGCTGCTGGCCGCTGAGTGTGGTGGCCACAATCGACGATGAGATGATCATCTCGCCATCGTCAACGTCGTTCATGCCAATCACCACATCGTTGCCATACCATTGCGGAGCGCGCACGATGCCGAGGCTCTTTACGTTGCTGCCGTCGATGTTGCACACAAATGCGCCAACGCCGCACACATAGTAGAGGGCTTTGGTTCCGTCAGGCGACACCGATTGCCAGATGTAGCTGAAATTCTTGCCGTTGGGTGAGAATACGCTGGTCTTGCCGTTGCGGGTAATCATGAGTTGGCGGTTGTTGATCGACAGCACGGGCACCGATACTTTGCCTTTGGCTGCGAGCTTGCCTTTGTTGATGGCAGCCACAGCGGTGCCCTCGATGGCATAGCCCTGAAGGTTGCGGGTGGGGGCCACGAGGTTGGCCACGGTGCCGCTTTCCACGTTCACCGTGTTGAGCTGTTCCATGCGCAGGTGGTTGGCGGTGTAAGAGTCTTCACGATAGATGACGCTTGCGCCGTCGCTGCTGATTTGGGCGTTGAAGCCCGCACCGCGCGCATTGGTTAACACCTTCGACTCATTGGTCTTCAGGTCGAATTTAGTGAGGCCTACGTTGGTCGACGTAGACAGCAGCAGGTAGTCACCGTTGGGGCTGATGCCTGCCACTTTTGCGTTAGGGTTGGCTGGAATGGGCACCTGATTTACAGAGGCCACATTCAGCACCTGCGCAAACCCACTAAAAGACACGCATAATGCTAATGCTAGGAGTACATTTTTCATAAATGCTAATGTTTTTAGTTTGTAAATAGTTGTTAGTTAATAAAATATTTAAATTAAAAATTTAAACGTTCAAGTTATATGTCAATGGGCTTCTCAATGATAGCCAGTGGCTTATTGTTAACTCCTCAAAGTTATTAAAAATATCTGAAAGAAGCAAATTTATTGCCCGTCAAAAAAACGCGTGGTTGCCATTGTAGCCAAAGTTTTACATCCTGGGGCCGTGGCAATAAAAAAAGCCCGGGCTTTTGTGAAGCCCAGGCTTGGTAATATCGTTTCGCTCGTGATGGTTAAACAAGATACTGCGAACTGATAGATTTGTTGTCGTGCACACGCTTGATAGTGTCGGCAAACATGCCTGCAATGCTTGCTACGGTTGCCTTAGCACACTTGTTGGTGTCGAATGGAATTGAGTCGGAGAAGATCACCTCGGTGAGTGCGCTCTCGTTGATGCGCTCCGAAGCGGGGTCGCTCATAAT
The DNA here is from genome assembly GCA_937896015.1 of uncultured Prevotellaceae bacterium. Taxonomy (GTDB): domain Bacteria; phylum Bacteroidota; class Bacteroidia; order Bacteroidales; family Muribaculaceae; genus Sodaliphilus. The sequence continues at coordinate 3,821 of CALBLR010000344.1, forward strand.
GGCGTGCGAGGCCAGTGCGCGCACCGACTTTGCTCCGTGCTCCTTCATCAGGTTGGCTGCCTTGCAGATTGTGCCGGCTGTGTCGATCATGTCGTCGACGAGCACCACGTTTTTGTCTTTCACGTCACCGATGATGGTCATTTTAGCCACCACGTTGGCCTTTGCGCGCTGCTTGTGGCAGAGCACGAGCGGAGCGTCGAAATATTTTGCGTAGGTGTTGGCACGCTTGGCGCCGCCCACGTCGGGTGAAGCAATCACCATGTCTTTGAGTTTCAGCGACTCAATGTAGGGGATAAACACCGATGATGCATACAGGTGGTCAACGGGCACGTTGAAGAAGCCCTGAATCTGATCGGCATGGAGGTCCATTGTTATCAGACGGTCGATGCCAGCGGTGCTCAGAAGGTCGGCCACCAGTTTAGATGCGATTGACACACGCGGTTTGTCCTTGCGGTCCTGACGCGCCCAGCCGAAGTAGGGCACTACGGCGATAATCGACTTGGCCGAAGCCCTCTTTGCGGCATCTACCATAAGGAGAAGTTCCATAAGATTGTCGCAGTTGGGGAAGGTGGACTGAATCAGATAAACCTCGTCGCCGCGGATTGATTCCTCGAAAGAAACCTCAAATTCACCGTCGGCGAAGTGCTGAATGTTCATTTTACCCAGTTCCACACCCAGACTCTTAGCAATCTCCTCAGCTAAATAGTGGGTTTTTGTGCCAGAAAAGACCTTAAATGGAGGCAATAAATTACTCATAGTTTACTTACAGATGACTATTATGTTAAAAATCTATACAAAGGTAATACTATTATGTGGTAAAAACGCCTAAAACGCCGTTTTTTTAGGCTCGCTCACTCACATTTTTTCCACGTGAGTTTGATTATGGCCGAGCCGTAGGGCGGCAGGCTCACGTGCAGCGGCATGAGGCTGCTGAGCAGCACGGTGTGGTGCTGGCCGTTGCCGTCGAGCAGGTTGGAGGCCTCATATTCGCCCTGGCGCAGCTGCAGGCAGTCGAACGCATGCTGCGGCACGTTGACGCCGATGTTGGCCTTCGCACTGTCGAAGTTCACCGCCACCAGCAGTGTGTCGGCGCCGTAGTGGCGCAGAAACACATATTGGCGGTGGGGGTTGAGCGAATGGTAGTTGGCATACATGAGGTCGAAAAACGTTCCACGGCTTATGCTCGGCTCGCTGTTGCACAGGTTAAGCAGGCGTGCATAGCGCTTTTGCAGCGACCTCTCTTGCTCGGTGAGCTTTGTGTCGCGGCACTTGCCGCCGTCATACCAGCGCCGCAGCGTGTCCACGCTCCAATAGTCGAATATGGTGGTGCGCCCGTCACGGCCGCTGAAGCCTTCGGCGTCGGCCGCCGGCTCGCCAAGTTCCTGGCCCATATAAATCATAAACGGGCACCTCGACATGGTGGCGCTGACTACTGCGGCTGGCAGCGCCCGCAGCGGGTCGCCGGCAAACTGGCTTGAGGCTATGCGCTGCTCGTCGTGGTTTTCCAAAAAATTGAGCATGTGGTCTTGCATCCCCTCGATTGCCTGCCAGCAGTTGGTGATGGCGGCTGCCGACACGTTGCCGCACACGATGCCACGCAGTGTGTCGTAGAGTGTCACCTTGTCGTACAGGTAGTCGAACTGCCCCTCGCCTATGAATCGGCCGTAGAGCGACACGTCGTAGATTTCGGCAATGAATATTATGCCAGGATGCCTCTGCTTGATTTGCGGCACTGCCCACTGCCAAAATTCAATTGGCACCATGTGGGCCATGTCGCAGCGAAACCCGTCGACGTCTTTGGCCGCCCAAAACTCAAGAATGTCCAGCATCTTCCGCCAAGTGGAAGGAATGGGGAAGAAGTGGTGCGAGCCGTTGCTGTAGTCAACACCATAGTTGAGCTTTGCGGTCTCATACCAGTCGTTGACCGACGGGAAGGCCGTAAAGCAGTCGTTGCCTGTGGCTTTTGCCGGAAACTCCACATATTTGTCGCTGCCTTCGCCCAGGCTGATGCTGGGTGCA
>CALBLR010000345.1 GCA_937896015.1 uncultured Prevotellaceae bacterium
AAATCACACCGCATGCGGTTTCAGCACCACACCGAGGCCTTTCTGCCCATTTATGGCCACAGTGAGCGGCTTGCCGAAACTGACGATGCGCACAAAGCGGCTGTCGTAGGACGCGGGACAAGACGCCAAAAACGTTTCATCGAACACACTGCCATCGCCAGGCTCGCCCACCGTGAAGTATCCAACGCCAAACGAGGTGAGGTTCTGGAAGAAATGTGTGCCCTGACTCGGCTCGATGCGTGCGCCAGGCCGCGACATCTCAACGATGACACGGGCTGCAGAAATCTCGGCCCACTTGACTGGCACGCCAAGGGCCGGGTCGCTCGATCCCCAACGGCCCACCCCGGCAAGGACGTAGTTTTCGCCACGCTCAACAAAGCCGCGGTTTATTTCGGCAATTTCACGGGCTATGAGCGGATTATTGGCCATGGAGAATGCTTCCTGCTTGACCAGCACCACACTGCTGATGTTGTCCATCACACCATGGCCAAGCGCATTGTGACTGCTGATGAGCAGCTGGCTGGTGTCGACACGCATCACATTCTCATCGAGCATCTCCTTGCGGTCAACCATCGGGCGGATTTGCAGCCAGCACAAGTCGCCCTTGTTGTCGCTGCTGCGGTCGGGGTTGATGACACCTGCAAACTCAATCTCCACAGGGCGGCCCATAAGTTCCTGACCCGTGGTGAGCATGAAGTCAACTATTTTTGCCAGCGGATACACATTCTGCTTGAGCACATTGGCAAAGGTGACCACCTTGCGCCCAGGGCCAAGGTCGTTGTCGACAATAATACCATTCTGAAAGTCGTAGGTCGACACCATGTATTTAAGATACCCATCGCGGGCAGCGTCCTGCACAGGCAGACGCGAGATGTCGAAACCCTCATCGATGGTGAAATTCTCATTCACGTCGTGCACATTAAGCGCGTAGAACGACGACTGGGTGTCGCGCAGAGCAAGTTCGAGCGTGCTCGTCTGCAGCACCTTGCGCGGCCTGCGCGGCGAGAAGCGCAGCGACATGCCACCATCGACGATGTATTTGCCAAGGCCCACAGCCACCTCGGCCACACCCCCATACGGGTCCTCACCGCCCACGGGATAGTAGTTGAGCGAGCGGCCTACTCCCGAGAACGAGGGGTAGAAATAATTGCCGTGCTGCTCACCGGCCACCTCCTGAATGATGACAGCCATCTTTTCCTGGTCGATGACATTGCTTGTGGCCACCATGTAGGCCTTGCTCTCGGCATAGAACACCGAGGCATAGACGGCCTTGATGGCATTGCTCATGAGCCGCAGCATGACGTTGCGGTCGTGAAGGTGCGGAATCATATAGGTGGCATAGACCCCTGCGAATGGCTGGTAGTGGCTGTCTTCGAGCAGACTCGAGCTGCGCACCGCCAGCGGGCCGCCTATCACGTCGTAGATGGCCAGCAGGTCGTCGGCCAGGCGGGCAGGCAGCTTGGCATCGAGGAAATGGCGCAGTATCTCGGCGTCGGGCAGATTGCTCAACGCCATTGGATAGAGGTCGTTGGCCTCCATAAACTCATCGAACACATCGGTGCAGAGCACCACCGTGTGCGGAATGTGCACCGCCACACCATCGAAGTTGTCGCAAATGGGATTGTGCTTGATGATGCTGTCGATGAACGCAATGCCACGGCCCTTGCCTCCAAGCGACCCCTGCCCGATGCGGGCAAAGTTGCTGTAGCGGTCGAAGCGCTCGCGCTTGAATTCTGCCACCACGCCGCGGTTCTTCATTTTGCGATACTTGACAATGAGGTCGAAAAAGAGCTGGCGCACGGCCGGAGCCTCGTTGATGTCGCGGAAGCGGTGCATCTTCACCACCTGCGCTATGGGGAACAGCGCACGCGAATAGAGCCAGCGAGAGATGTCGTTTTTCTTGGCGTGATACAGCAGCGATTCGGCCGGAATGTCGAAAATGTGGTTCTGCAACTCCTTAAGACTGCTGATGCGCATTATCTCGCATCCAGTGTCGGGGTTGCGGATTATGAAGTCGCCAAAGCCAAAGTGGTCCATTATGGCCTGCCCCAGGTCGACGGGCAGCTTCTTGCTGTTCTTGTCAAGGAAAGTGCCGCCGAACTCAGCCACCCGCTCGCGGTTGTCAGAGTCGCTCGACTCGATGATGATGGGCAGATAGGGGTCGCAATCGCGCAGATAGCGCGCCAGCCTCAAGCCCGCGTGCTTGTCCTTGGCGCCGCCGCGCTTGAACGACACATCGCTGATAACGCCCAATATGTGCTCGCGGTAGTGATCATAGAGCCGCTTGGCCTCCTCGTAGTCGCGCGCCAGCATCACCTTTGGGCGTCCGCGCATGCGCAGCATGGCCTCGTGGGCGTTGAGCGCCTCGGTGGAGAACCGCTGCGACTGGCGCAGGATGAACTTATACAGCGTGGGCAATATCGAGGAATAAAAGCGCACCGAGTCCTCAACGAGCAAAATCATCTGTATGCCCACGCCCATAATGTCGTTTTCGGCATTCAACTTGTCCTCGAGCAGCTTGATGATGGCCACCAGCAGGTCGACATTGCCCAGCCAGCTGAACACATAGTCAACGCCGCTGAAGTCCTCGCCCACAAGGCGGCGCGACACCTCGCGCGAAAACGGAGTGAGCACCACAATGGGCGTGTCGGGATACATGTGCTTGATTTCCTTGGCCGATGCGAAAGTCTCGGTGATGTCGACGCCAGGCATGGCAATTATGATGTCGTAGTGCTTCTCGGCCAGAGTGGCCATGGCGCTGGCATAGTCGCTTACGCGCGTCACGCGCGGCGGTGAACTCAGGTTGAGCGACACATACTCGAAATAGATTTGTTCCTCCACGCGTCCGTCCTCTTCCATCATAAAGGCATCGTAGGTGGATGCAATGAGCAGCACATTATAGATGCGCTCCTGCATAAGGTTCTGAAACGCCGTATCTTTCAGATACAACTGGCTCAGCAATGGTTCATTCATCGGGTTCTCACTGTTTTTGTCAGGGGCAAAATTAATGCAAATAAAGAATAGCGGCAAATTAATGACAAAACAAAATTATAATGACAGGGAATTCGACATTTATTAATAACTTTGTGGAGCTATCAACCAATTTTTAATTAATATGAGGAATTTCCACTTATTCTTGGCCACACTGGCATCGGTGGCGGCACTGACGGCTACAGCCGGCGCTGCCAACCCGTTTGCCGACGCGTCGGCCACCAAAGCGAAACCCGGCCCCAGAGGGCAGATTGGGGCGCTGACAGCCACCGGAAATGCAGTGGCGGCACCAACCCAGCAGTTGGAGCAGCGCACAGTGAAGCAGGCCTACAGCAAGGCAGCGCGCAAAGCGCAACGGGCGCAGGCCTCCGACCTGAAGAGTCCAAGCCTGCAAATCGACTACACCACCGGCACCACCGAGCCGACGTTTAAGCGCGCCTGTCCTGTGACCTACGCCATCAGCGGCAACGCCATCGAAATCAAGGGATTCGGCGGCTATGGCAAGAGCGCCACCGGCAGTGTCGACTGGCAGACGGGCACCGTGACCGTGCCGAGACAGTCGGTGTATGACAGCCAAAACTACGGCAACTGCGACATTGTGAAGGTCAACCCCAGCTACACCACCATCGACACCACCGCCGTGATCACGGGCCGCATCGAGGGTGGGGTGCTCACTCTCGACCCCTGGACACTGCTCATAACCAGCGGCAAATACAAGGGCTACATACTTGACGGCGTGCGCGTGCGCTCGGACTTCAAGCCGGCCAACACCACCATGACCGTGGGCGTGACCGACACCACCGGAGCGGTGACCAGCCGCGACTTCCCAGTGATTGCCGAGCAGACAGCCACCAACCA
>CALBLR010000346.1 GCA_937896015.1 uncultured Prevotellaceae bacterium
CAACGGCAATGTTTGTCGCCTCCATGTTCATCACCAACGGCATCACGCACATTATCATTATGGGGAACACCACTATCAGACGCGGCAAAAACGGGTTGCGACCGATTTGGATTAATTCCTTCTGGAGTATGTATTTCAATATCATAACTGCTGTATTTTAGAGATAGTGAGCTTATTCCAGCCGCTTGCTGAACCTCATCAGGGCAAGCGACAGCAGCATCATAACCACCGGCATTCCAAACAGGATGAGCATTGTGCGCTTGTCGCGCGATATGTGCTTGGTCTCCTTGATTACAAACGACACAAATTGTTTCATATCTATTTCGTCATTCTTTTTTGTAAAGTTAGCTGTGGCGGGTCGACTGCCGCGCAAGGTGGGTGAACACGTGGTCGATGTCGGGCAGGCCAAACTTGGCCGTAAGCTCACCGGGCGAGCCCATGACCTTTATTTTGCCGTCGACCATAATGGAAATACGGTCGCAATATTCGGCCTCGTCCATATAGTGAGTGGTGACAAACACGGTGATACCGCGTCCGGCTGCTTCGTAGATCAGTTCCCAAAACTGCCGCCTGGTTGCGGGGTTGGCACCACCCGTAGGCTCATCGAGGAAAACCAACTTGGGGTCGTGAAAAATACTCACCGAAAAAGCGAGTTTCTGCTTCCAGCCAAGGGGCAGGCTCGCCACTATGTCGTCGCCGTACTCGCTGAAGTCAAGCCGGCTGAGCAACTGCTCGGTCTTGCGGACAATTTGTTTGCGCGGCACTCCATATATGCCGGCAAACAGCCGGATGTTTTCCCTCACCGTCATGTCGTCGTATAGCGAAAAGCGCTGGCTCATATATCCTATGTTCTGCTTAATCTGCTCATATTGCGTTGAGGCGTCAAACCCCGCCACCACAGCTTTGCCACTGGTGGGCTGGTTGAGCCCCGTGAGAATGTGCATAACTGTGGTTTTCCCGGCGCCATTAGCGCCCAGAAAGCCAAACACCTCGCCCTGGCGCACCTTAAACGAAATGTCATCGACAGCCCTAAACGAGCCGAAAGCCTTAACCAAGTGCGACACCTCGATGATATAGTCACCGTCTGCTTTAATTGCTGACCGTAAAGTTGTTGTCATCTCGGGCATAAAGATGTCTTTAAATCGGTTGAGCACCTCTTGGGGCCCACCTAAGCCCCGCACGCAGCCCTCGCTGATGAATGCGATGCGGTCGCAGCAGCGCACCTCATCGAGATATGGCGTGGAGACCACAATGGTGATGCCGCGGCTTCGCAAATTTTTCAGCATATTCCAAAACTCCTTGCGGCTCACGGGGTCGACACCTGTAGTGGGCTCGTCGAGCAACAGCACACTTGGCGAGTGCACCAGTGCGCACGACAGTGCCAGTTTCTGCTTCATTCCGCCCGACAGAGCTCCGGCCTTGCGGTGCTTAAACGGCTCAATCTGCAAGTATATGGGCTTTATCAAGTCGTAGCCGCTGTCAACCGTGGTGCCAAACAAAGTGGCGAAGAAGTCGACGTTCTCCTCCACGGTCAAGTCCTGATACAGCGAAAACTTGCCTGGCATATACCCCACTCGGCGTCTTATCTCGCCCATGCCGCCCACCACGTCGAAGCCGTCGACGCTGGCATGGCCTGCGTCGGGCAGCAGCAGGGTTGCAAGAATTCTGAACAGCGTGGTTTTGCCCGCTCCATCAGGGCCGATGAGGCCGAAAATCTCGCCACGGTTCACGTTAAGCGTAACATCGCTGAGTGCAGCCAGCCTGCCATAGTGCTTGGTGACTCCGGTTACTTCTATTACCTTTTGTATTGCCTTCAGCACTTAAAGTTTCACCTCACCATACATGCCGATTTTAATGTATCCGTCGTTTTTAACAGCGATTTTCACCGCATACACCAAATTGGCCCGCTCATCGTAGGTAAGTATGGTCTTGGGGGTGAACTCCAATTTCGATGAGATCCACACCACCACACCAGGGTATTCGCGTTTCTGCCCGTTGCCGAAGTCGGCAAGCACCTTCACCCTTTGATTGAGCTTCACATCTTTGAGCTGCTCGGAAGTGACGTAGGCGCGCAAAAACATGTTATCGACATCGGCAATCTTGAACAGCGGCTTGCCTGCCACGGCAAACTCGCCCGCCTCGCAGTATTTTTCAAGCACTGTGCCCGAAGCCGGAGCCGAGATGTGACATTTGCGCAGCTGGTCGGCCACCTGAAGTTTCTCGATGTTGGCTGTTCCCATTTGCGCATCCAAGCTTTTGGCGGTTGTGTTGAGCGATGAAATTTGCGACAAGGCCGCAAGCGGCAAAACAACTCCAATTATGGTCAATAATTTCTGTTTCATATAAAGCTGATTTATTAATTGTAGTTGCAAAGTTATGTGTATCAATGGAATCTTTTGTTATCCATAGGGTTGGACTTATGTCCTATTCGTTCGATTTATGCTATATTTGCGCAATGAAAAGTCCACAGCTAATGTCGCTCGAGGAGCTATATAACCGATATGTGGCCAAAAGCACTGACGAGCCAAATAAAATTTACTTCAGCCGCGGCCTTGGAGCTGCAATGAATTTAGGGAATGCGTTTAAGGGGGCCGTGTCTACCGGCGCCCCATTTCTCATTCCAGATTACAGATTCGGTGTGGTTAAGCGGGGACTGTTACGCACCTCTATCAACCTGATGATGCATGACATCGGGGCTGAATCCATTTTGTTTATAACCCCGGGCACCATAGTGGAACCTAAATACGTGAGCGACGACTTTATGCTCGATGGCATCTCAATTCCAAGTGATGTCTTTCAATTGGCGCATCAGGGACATGTGCCAAGCCTGTTCGCAACAGACAGTGAAACGATTCTAAAATTATGCAAATGTTATAGCTTTGTGGTGAAAAGTGAGTATATTTGCAGCCGACAAAGGGGTGCCATTATGCGTGATGGCTGAGATCATACCCTGTGACCTGATGCGGGCAATGCCGCCGTAGGGATTGTTTATAGAGTATCTTTTCACATTTTTTTGAGGCAATAAGCACCTAAAAACCATCACCCACTTCACTCACCTCTTTGTCATATAGTTGGGCTGCGCGCGTGCGCAGCAGTTAATTAAGTTCAACTTATGGCACAATACGCTACCACACTTTCAATAGCCGGCTCCGACAGCTGCGGAGGCGCAGGCATCCAAGCCGACCTGAAGACGTTTTCGGCCCTGGGCACCTATGGGATGACCGCCATCACGGCCGTCACAGCACAAAACACCACCGGAGTCAGCAGCATCATGCCTGTCAGTCCGCAAGTGGTGGCCGATCAAATCGATGCAGTGTTCAGCGATATCCGCCCCGATGCGGTGAAGATAGGCATGCTCATGAATTCGCAAATCATCATGGCCGTTGCAGACTGCCTGCAGCGCTGGAAGCCGCGGCACATAGTGCTCGACCCAGTGATGATAGCCACATCGGGCAGCCGTCTGATCGATGAGGAGGCCATCGCCACGCTCATATCAAGGCTGCTGCCCATTGCCACAGTGGTCACGCCCAACAGGCCCGAGGCCGAATGCATTGCCGGCGGTGGCATAAACATTTGCGATGCAACCAGCGCAAAGGCTGCCGCCCGATCCATATTGGATCTCGGTGCAAAGGCCGTGCTAATCAAAGGCGGACACATTGACACACGCAACGGCGAAATGAGCGACTACCTGTTTGACAAAGGCTGCGATGATCCCGTGGTGTTTACAGCCAAGAGGGTTGACACGCGCAACACCCACGGCACGGGCTGCACCCTGTCGTCGGCCATTGCGGCCGAGCTGGCCAAGGGACATACGCTCACCGAAGCCGTTGGGATTGCCAAGCAATACCTCAGCAAAGCCATCGAAGCCGGGGCAAGCGTCAACATTGGGCATGGGCATGGTCCTTTGAACCATCAGTTTGCACCTATTCCCCTAAATGTAAAATACAAATAATTACACATAAGAATATGAAAGTTACAGTTAACGACAAGACAATTGAAGTGGCCGACGGCTGCACAGTGAAGGACGTGATCGAAGCCATTCCGCAAATGCCAAAAGCAGGGTTTGCAGTGGCTGTCGACAGCGATGTGGTGCCCCAAAGCGAGTGGAGCACGCACAAAGTGAGCGACGGCGCGCAAATCACAGTGATTAAAGCATTCTACGGCGGCTGATGCGGCTGATTGCTATCACGCCCGAATATCCGTTTGAAGGCGAGGCTAAAGCCATTGAACGCATCATTGAGGCAGGATTCTGCCGCGTGCATCTGCGCATGCCGCACGCCACCGATGCCGAGGCCATGCGCGTGATGCAGGCAATAAGGCCTGAGTTGCACGGCCGCATCGTGCTGGCCTCCCACTACGGGGCGCTGGCCGGCAAGTTTGCCTTCGGCGGTGTGCACATAAAGGCTGGTATGGACTTCAATTCGCCGCAATGGTGTGGAATGAGCAAATCGCGGTCGTATCACCGCGGCGACTCATTCGACGACATTGGGCATTACGACTATGCCTTTCTGTCGCCAGTGCAAGACAGCATCTCAAAGCAAGGCTACCAGTCAGCCTTCACCCGCAGCGAGCTGAGGCAAATCCTTGCCTGCGGGCGTTTGCGCAGCCGCCTGGTGGCCCTTGGAGGCGTCACGGCCGGCAGCATTCATTGGCTTTGCGATGTGGGGTTCACTGGAGCTGCTTTTTTGGGCTATCTGAAGGCAGACACCAATGACCTTGACGCACAACTGAACAAAATTAAACAATCACTTTAATAACGCAATCACAAAATGCTACAATTCATAACCAACGCACAGTCGCATGACGCCATTGTCAAGCAAGTGAGGCAAGTGCTTGACGGCGGTTGCAAATGGATACAGCTGCGCATGAAGGGCGCCGACCGCCAAAGCATAGAGGAGACCGCCAAAGTGCTTAAGCCCATGTGCAAAGAGCACGAGGCGA
>CALBLR010000347.1 GCA_937896015.1 uncultured Prevotellaceae bacterium
TCTCGATACTGTTCATGGCCATGACCTACAAGCAGGAGCAGTATCTCGTGGAGCAGAAGAAACAGCAGCAGTAATCAACACAGCGATTAATCACAATGCCTCGCCGGCCACGGGCCGCGCGCAAGCGAGCCGGCCGGCAAGGCAGCCTTTTGATAATTTAATTTACTTATAAATCAATTTAAACTACACTTATGAACAAACAGTTTGTAAAAATTGGCATCTTGGGTCTCGCGGCCGCATTTGCCATGACTTCGTGCTCTGATGAACAGCAGTTCACAGACTACAACAAACAAGCAAAGGACATTGACGTGCAGGTTCTGAATCCCGAGCTTGCCAAGGTGCGCGACTACGTGCCCCTGTATGCAGTAATCGCCCACCGTGGCAGCACCTACTGGACTCCCGAGGAGACCGAGGCTTCGTGGCGCTGGGCCCGTGAAATGGGCGCCGACTATCTGGAGTCGGACCTCCAGGCCACCAAGGACGGCGTGGTGCTCTCGCTCCACGACGACAACCTGAAGCGCACCACCAACATCCAAAGCACTTTCAGCGACCAGGTGCCCAACATCCGCAAGGCATTCTACCGCTCGCTCACCTACGAAGACGGCACTCCCTGCAACTTCTCGGAGGAAGACATCGAAACCCAGTATAACAACGACCTGGGCAACTACTACAGCTACTATCCCCGCAACTACTACTACGCCGAGCTGCTGATGCTCGACGCCGGCAGCTGGTTTAACGAAGACACCCCCGAGCTGGCACGCGCCAACTTCGCTTCGACCAACGATCCCCTGAAGGAGACTCAAGACGCATGGCGCACCAACCCACATGCACAGGTGAGCTACAGCAACGACCTCTACATCAGCGCACTTGCCGACCAAATCGCATATGCCGAGGGCAAGAAGCTGAACCGCGACTCCAAGGGCCGCCGCATCCTGCCCTATCACGTGAAGAACTCACTCAAGGGCAAGAGCCTGCTCGAAATTTGCGGCACCGCTCCTTCGACCACCGTTGAGGGCAAGACCTACACCGCTCAGAGCCGCTACATGGACTTCCTCGTTTACGACTTCTCTAACGCATACGTCAACGACCCCAGCGACACAGGCAACCGCCCCGGCATCTACATCGAGTTCAAGGAGAGCTGGGCACAGCCCAAGGACATGGAGGCTCGCGTATACCAAGAGCTCGACAAGTGGGGCTGGAACATCATCACCAAGCCCGCAACCGACACCGAGTTCTACCGCAACGGCAAGGTGAACGTGGGCAACACCAACGGCAAGGTGATTCTGCAAACGTTCTCGTTCGACGCTGTTGACCGCGCATATCAGGTGTACAAGGGCCGCATCCCCATGTGCTACCTGCTGTGGACCAGCTCGCCCGCCTATGCCACCGACATCGCCTACGACACTCCCACCGGCGTGGCCGACTTCATCAAGTATATGCAGGACCGCGGCTGCCACATCATTGGCCCGGCCATCTCTGGCGCGCCCAACAACTATCCTGAAATGAACTGCCCGTGGCAGGCCTACATGGTGCGCCGCGCAGGCATGATCAACCACCCCTACTCGTTCGACTCTCAGGCTCAGATCACAAAATACATGGGCTACTGGAACTACGGCTTCACCACCGAGTTCGACGACCTCATGAAGCTCACCATCCCCAAGACCAGCGTGAGCACATTCCCCGGCGAGAGCGCCACATGGCCCATCTACATGGACGGCTGCTTCACCAACCACAGCGAGATGAACCTGCAGTATATGCTCGACAACGGCATGCGCTGCAACGCCAAGCTGCCCAACCCGTTCCACCCCGGCACCTACTACGACAACAGCCAGGCTCCCTCTACTGTGCCCGACGCTCAGGAGACTCTCAAGCACATTGGCTATTAATGTGAATAAAACTGACATTAAAATAAACGTCGCAAGTAAAGAGAGAGAACAACTTTCCAATCACAATATTTAATCAGATTTCAAACAAAATGAAAAATAGCAAATATATTCTGATGTCGGCACTGGCAGCCATGGCCCTCTCGGCCACTGCACAGGATTTCGACAACGACCCCACCTTGAACATCGAGAACAAGGAGAATAAGGTTAAGTTCACAGTGGGCGCGCGCTTCATGGCCGACGCCGCACTCTACAACACCGAGTTCACCCCGCTGCACAGCGGCGCCACCATCAGCGACGCCCGCATCCGCACCAGCATGGCCTACGGCCAGAACTGGTACTTCTATGCCGACTTCGGCTTCGGCGGCGGCAAATTCTCGCAGAAGAACATCTTCCTGCAGTATTCTGCCAAGGACGGCAACGACGCCACCCACGCCGTGAAGGTGGGCTACTACAACGACCCCGCCGGCACAATGGCCGCTCAGACGTCGCTCGGCGCCTACCACTTCATCTCGCGTCCGGGCATGGCCACCTCGCTGGGCGAGGGCCGCGAGCTGGGTGCCACCTACAAGTATTCGTCTAACAACGTGTTCCTGTATCAGGGCGTGTTCACCGAGAGCGCATACAACCGCATCGACGCCGGCTACAACGGCCTCACACTCAGCGGCCGCTGGCTTTATCGGCAGGCCAGCGAGGCCAACAACGCCTTCCACGTGGGTGTGAGCGCACGCTACAGCAAGCTGGGCGGCGGCGAGGAATACACCACCAAGGGCGCCACTGTGCTCAAGAAGACTCTGTCGCTGGGCCAGCCTCTGGAGACCTACGTTGACCAGAACAACAGATTCTCAAGCTGCGTGCTGCCCTGGGCCAATGAGGTGATCGACCTCGGCGCCGAGGCTCTCTTCGTGAACCCTGACTTCTTCATCCGCGCTGAATACAAGCACAAGATTGTGACCAAGCACCGCGACTCTTACCGCATCTTCATCGCCCAGCAGGACAACATCGACGGCTGGGGCGATCCCGACGTGTGGGAGAACGCCAACAAGATCCGCACCAACCACTTCAACGGCGCATACGTTGAGGCCGGCTACAAGATTTTTGGCAAAGACTACACCTACAACAAACACGACGCCGTGCTCAACGGCCTCAATGGCAAGTCGCTCGAAATCGTGGGCCGCTTCAACTTCACCGGCCTCAACGACCTCACCAAGGGCGAGTACTACTCGGTTGGCCGCGACCAGTATTATGCCGAGGGCTACATGGTCGACTGGCCTGCAACCGGCGCAACCAGCGTGGGTGGTGGCGACATCTACTCGACCACTGTGGGTCTCAACTACGCGTTCAACAAATACGCGCAGGTGATGCTCAACTACACTTGGCACCACATCAACATCGACCGTCTGCCCCACGACAAGAACGTTCACTCAGTTCAAGCCCGTGTGCAGTTCACATTCTAAGATCGATACACAAGCAGTAGTTTCATAATAAATGCAGCAAATTCCTTAACGACAGGGAATCCAGTAATTTTTATTAGTTAATGGTTGGCAGGGCCCCGCAGCGGTTTGCGGGGCCCTGTTTTGTTTGCTAATAAAATGAGTGGAGCGCTAAGGCTGGAATAGGTCGCTTAGCCTTAGCTTTGTGACAATAGCCCTGTGATCCGACAGTTGGTCGGGCAGGGTGGTGGTGCTGAAGCGGGGCTTAAATGGCTGCGAAGTGTCGTAGAGGAACAGATAGTCGAGCTTTCTGTCTGGACTCCATGCAGGGAATGTCGGCTCACATCCGGAAATGTCGGCCATTGCTGCATGGAATTTTTGGGAGCACTGCTCCTCTGGATAGGCGTTGAAATCGCCTCCGATTATAGTGGGCATGTTGGCGCCTTTGATCTTGTTGATGATGAAATCGGCCTGCAAGCCTCTTGTCTCGGCGCTTTTAACGTCAAGGTGTGTGCAGGCAAAAGCCATTTCCTGCTTCCCGTCGATTTCAAATGTTCCTAATAAAAGCACCCGTTGCTCCGTTTGCTTGGGGTTGGGAAGCTGGAAGCATTCCATCTTCTTGCACGGGTGACGCGACAGAATAGCAATGCCGTAATATCCGCCGGCAAAATTGAGCGTCTTGCCAAAATAGCCGAACATGTTGGTCCTTGCAGCCAGTGCCGACACGATGTTGATTCCATTCATTTGCTTTGCATTGGAGCGTCTGGTCATGACATCAACCTCCTGCAGCGCGACAAAGTCGGGGTGGTGGCTGTTGATGAACTCCGCAAGAGAGTCGATCGTTGTCAGGCTGCCCGCACGTATGTTGTAGGTCATCACGACCAGTTCTTTGTCGGCGGCGCTGGCTTGAATGCAGGCTGCCGCTATAAGCAAAAGGCTTAATAACAATAAATGCTTAATATAGTTCATTTTAATATGGTGATATGGTCATTTGATTTGTTGTGGCTGAAAACGGCCTGCTTGCCGTTGAAGTAGCCAATATACGAAAAATAATCCGGATCGGAGACAAGCGGGCTTAGAAACCAAGTGTAGACTCCTTCCCAATGTGTGACCTCTCCGCCTTTGATGGTGGAATTTCCGATGAGCTTGTGGTACGACTTGCTCCATGAGTTGCCGATAAACACTACATCATCGTCGCTTATGAGGTGATGGTCGCCCAGGCCGGCGCCGGTCAAAAACGCTGCGGCATAGCAAGTGTTCGACTTTTCGATGAATTGATGAAAGCGTGGAGCCGATTTGCGGGTGAATCTGTCGACACTGTCCACCGGCGTCCATCTTGAATATTCACCTCCTGGTGTTAGGATTTCTGTTTCTCCAATCATCATCGACTGCATCCCATAATAGCGGGCAACCGTCAGGGGCTGGCGGTTGAGGTAGTGGTGGGTGGCCGACACTTGGATGCTGTTGCCGCAAATTGTGTAGGTGACTGATTCTGTGCAGAATTTTTGGCTGGGATCAGACGGATTCAGCAGTGTGTTGTCCACGCACACCGTCACGCATTGCGCTTCACCCGAGAAATCATTCGTTATCCGGCGGCCGTCAACACATATGCGAACGCTGTCGGTGTAGGCCGATGGCAATCCGCCGGCAAGCAGATGGTTGCCGCCGGTCCATCCGGCTCCGTCGATTAAAAACGGCCCGATATTGTCGCTTGTCGCCTCATTGACCATGGTGGTGTCGACAAGCACACGGCTGAACGTGTACAGATGGTTGGCCATGCATCGGCTGAACTCATAGCTGATAGTGTGTTGTCCCTCCAGCTGCGATTGGATAAGAAGCAGTTCCCCGCCCAAAGTCACGTGCATTGTGGCCTTGGCGGGGAAAATAAATACCATCGATAAAACTAAAGTTGAGAGTGCCGATTTCAATGCTTTAAACATAACATTCGAGACTTGCATCATTTGATTGTCAACTTGTCGCTGTGCCGCCTGTCGACGATTATTTTGGCCAATTCGTCCATTATCGCCTGATTCTTGGCGTTGGGGTTGGCGGCCATGTCAATCAGCCCACGGCTGCCGGTGTAGTAGGCAATGGCCGATGTGGCAAAGACGTGGTGGCGGCGGAATGCGCTGATGTAGGCCTGCATGCGGCCATATGATGAATCCTTTGTGCCGTAAAGGGCTTTCGAATCGCATTCAAATTCCATGGCCATTCCAAGGTTAAGAGCCTCATTGCAGGCGTCGTCAAGGCGGGAGTCAGGGATTTTCTTGTCGAAGAAATGGTTGGGCTGATAGTATGCGATGTCGAACCCCAGCTCCTTCCAGCGGTCGTAGCCCCTTGCCCTGTAATATGGAATCCAGATGAAATCAAGCCCCTTGGCGTGAACTGCAGGCGCAATGTGCTTCACCAGGTCTTTTGTGTGGCAGATGTCTTCGTCCACCCAATAGAGGCCTGACAATTCCAGATTTTTATACCCGGCTTTGGCAAAACGCTCCACTAATTCGTTGATAAACCAGATGGCGGCTGCTGAACGGTCGCCGTAGTTGTCGAAAATAAGCGTGCGGTTGCCGAGTTTGCCCCAATCAGTCTGTCCTGCTATAGGAGTAGGAATGGTCAGCACCACTTTATGCTTGAATCCCGGGGCGCCGATTGAATCGATTTGCTGGCCGATGCATTTGTCAAGGGCGTCGAGCGACTTGCCTTTTTCAAACAGGCGTCCGAGATACCATTCCCATTCTTGCTTGCGGGCGTTTTTCGCACCATATTGAGGGATGAAAGTGTGCCCCATGCCGTCGTTGAAGTCAAGAAACAGAAATCCGTCGAACAGCCAGTCTCTGTGCCCGTCGGCGAATTTGTGGGTCACGTAAGGCAGAAACTGATGGGCGGTCCAGTCAATTCGCTTTGCTCCGCCTTGATAGATCAAAGCCAAGTCGCGGATTCCGCTTTTGGGGTATTCCTGAATTGTGTCGCACTTCATTACATCGACAGGCTTTACCGGGGCAAGAATGTTTTCAACTTTCCATTCGAGAGTCTTGCCTACGCTGAACTGCGAAGAGCTTAATGTCGAGGCTGGGTCGGCTGAATTGCGCAATTGCACGGTGTATGCTCCCTTGTCTGTCCGCCAGGCGGATGACAGCTCGTCAAACGAGGCGATGTCTCTTGCTCCGAACGACAGCTTTATGGTTTCGCTTTCTCCTGGTGCAAGCAGCCTGGTCTTGGCAAATGCCTTGAGCTCGGCTTCCGGCCTGGTAATGGAGTCGGTTGCTCGATTCGACTTTACGTAGAGTTGGACCACTTCGCGGCCGGGAACGCTTCCTGTGTTTTTCACATTCACGCTCACCACCCATTTGTCCCCTGTCTTTTTGACCGAAGGCTTGGAGTATGCAAAATAAGTGTAGCTCAGGCCATAGCCGAAAGGAAACGACACACGGCGGTGTGATGTGGAGAAGTAGCGGTAGCCCACCCAGATGTCTTCCTCATAGTCGGTGTAGTCAAAGTTGCGTCCCGCGGTCTGACCGACGTATGGATAGTTGTTTGCCGAAGGAATGTCGGCATACTTCATCGGGAATGTCATTGGCAGCCTTCCAGAGGGATTCACTTTGCCTGAAATCACATCGGCAACGGCGTTGCCGCATTCCTGACCCGGAAACCAGGCCATGAGTATGGCATCAGCATTCCATTTCCATGATTCTGTCTCCACCACTCCGCATGCGTTGAGAATGACAACCATTTTTTTGCCCTGTTTGCGGCATTCGGCGCCAACCTTGCTTATCAGGGCAGTTTCCTCAGCAGTGAGGTTGAAGTCGTTTTCAATAGTCCTGTCGGAAGTCTCGCCAGAGCCGCGCCCGATAACGACGACAGCAATGTCGCTCTTGCCGATTTCTTCAGCCACGAGGGCCTCGTGGCCTGTGATGTCCATTTCAGGAGCGACAGTGCGGTGGTATGAAATCTTCTGCCAATCAGGGCAGCCTGGAAATTTGTCGTCGAGAACGGTTCGGAAATCATTGTATTTGCGGTAGATTTCAGCCATTCTGCTGCCTATGGTGAAGCCGGCGTTCTCAAGGCCGGTGGAAATGTCGATGACGTATGGCTTGTTGACGTTCGACGAGCCTGTGCCGCCAGCTATCGACTTATATGCAGTGGCTCCGAACAGCGCAATTTTTGAACCGGCTTTCAGGGGCAGCGGGTTGTCATCGTTCTTCAGAAGCACCATCGACTCTGATGCAATCTTTCTTGATGCCGCTGCGTTGTCGGAAAGCGCCGGAGTGGTGAAGTGCCATCCCTTGGCAGTTATTGACTTCGCCACAACGCGCAGCACGTCTTTCACGCAGGCGTCGATGGCGCCTGCCGAAACTTTCCCGGAGTTGACGGCATCGATGATTTCCTGCACGATTTCCTCATCGCCTGGCATTATCAGGCCGCAGCGGGCATTTAGCAGGTCGGCCGTCGGGCGGCGCACGGTCCAGTCGGTAAGCACCAGCCCGTTGAATCCCCACTCGTTGCGGAGCAGCCGCACCATCAGGTCTTTGTTCGTTTGGGTGAACTGGCCGGCTATTTTGTTGTATGATCCCATCACGGTCCACGGGTGGGCTTCCTTTACGCATATCTCAAACGCCTTGAGATATATTTCGCGTAGGGCACGCTGAGAAATTCTTGCGTCATTGAATTTTTTGCCGGTTTGCTGGTTGTTTGCCACAAAATGCTTGAGGCTTGTGCCTATGCCGCATTCCTGGATGGCTCTTATGATGGCGGCGGCCATTTTGCCTGTGAGCAAAGGGTCTTCTGAGAAATATTCAAAGTTGCGTCCGCAAAGGGGGTTACGCATAATGTTGATTCCGGGGGTCAAGACGATGTCGACGCCATAAGCCTTAGCTTCGTCGGCCATGCACCGGCCTTGCCAGTCGGCGGCATTTATGTCCCACGTGGCGGCAAGAGCCGTTGTCGAGGGGAAGCATGTGCAGAATGTGCGCGGCCCATCGGAAGAGCCTGATGCTGCAGATGTGGCAACGGGAATGCCCTGGCTGTCATATTTGACCGAGACTTTTTCCGACGGCACAGGGTTTATCCTGACGCCCACGGGGCCGTCCGCCAGATTTATGGAAGGGATGCCCAATGACGGAATTTCATACGTCCATCCGGCGGCGCCTGCGACAAGATGGCTTATATTGTCGTTTTTGCCCTCGGTCCCTACGAGAATTCTTGCCTTCTGCTCCAAGGTCATTTTGGAGACAATCGCATCGATGTCGTTCTCTGTGATAATTTCTGTGGCATTCACAGAGGCGCACGATGCGGCGATTGCCAATAAAGCCACTGAGAGGAAGCGTTTTGTCATATCAATGGGGAAAATAGAGTTGTAATTTAAAAAGAAAAGAAATGGGGCAGGCGCCCCAAAAAACAGCTTCGCTGATGCGCCTGTCCCATTTTATCGGTTGTAGAATATTTGTGCTATTTAACGACCACCTTAGTCGTCTTGCCATTTATGTTGACAATGTAGAGGCCTGCATCGCAGCCTATTGTGCCGCGGCCGGTGGCAACAAGAGCGCCAGAGGCTGTATATACATTGGCAACGCTTTCGCCGTTCACAACAATCTTGCCATTGGCGCCGTAAACCACTGCATCGCTTTCTGCCTCAACGCCTTCTACTGCAGAGTTGTCGATTGTGAGCTCATATTTAGCGATGTATGCGTTAGGAACGTATTCATAGATATAAACGGAATTTTCTGTGGCCGGCTCCACTGTGAGGTGGCACCCGTAGAAAGCGTTGTTTTTGAACAAAACGTCGGAACCGTCTTCTTTGGCTTCCGCATATTTTGTTGCAATGCGCACATCTTTGTCCGACTCTTCGTTTGCAGGCGTATCCTTCACTTTCAATAACGCTACGGTAAAGCCGTCGGCATTGTTCGAACCAGAAGGATAGACGATGTATTTCTTGTCGTTGAGCTTGAAGATTTCGAATCCTGAGCAGCCGTTGTGGTTAGGTGTCACATAGAATCCGGTTGGAACCCAGTTGCCGTCGTCATCGAGCGTAAGACGGTAGATGGAGTTTCCATTTCCAGAGGTGGTGTTTGTGGTTTTTACGTTGGGCGACAGCAGTGCTATCGACTCCGGCTCGAACGTGTAGGCGCAAATGGTGTGGGTGGTGGTGAATGTGCCGCTTACTTTGATAGCCTCGTTTTGCACGAAGTTGTAGGCATAGGTGTCATTAACCACTTGAGCGCCTTTCTTAATAGGCACTTCAATCAAGTTGGGCTGCCACATGGTGCCCATAAACATAACGCCGCCATCGTCCGACATTACGTCGCCGGCAACGTGTCCCCAAAAGTCGGCACGTCCGCCAGGAATGCCTGCGATTTCAAAATCTTTGACTTCGCCTGTTGTGGAGATGATTCTCACACCCTTGTTCACATTGTAATTAGTGTTGAACTCGCCAGTGCGCACAATGATGTTGCCGGCGTCGTCGCGAGTGATGTTGGTGCCTTTGCCAGAATCCAGCTCGCCGATTTTGCCTGTCTCGTTCCAGATTTCGATTTTCTGGGTGTCCTTGTTCTGAAGGTAGAATTTGCCGTTGACGGCAACGCCTTGGCGAGCCGAAGTGTGCAGTGGGGCCACATCGGTGTTCATC
>CALBLR010000348.1 GCA_937896015.1 uncultured Prevotellaceae bacterium
GGCGAAGCCGCCGGCAAAGTCGGGAATGAAAAACGGCTTGCCGCTGGTGAGCACCGACGAGTCGGCCATGAGCCTCACCTGGGGCATATCATGGCCTTTGCCATAATGTAATGCTATTATCTTCACTTTAATTTAATCTATGCTGTAGAGTGGTGTGTGTAGGCTTTATTCCGGCATTGCAGGCGGCGCGCACGCTACTTGGCGTTCATCTCGTCCATGCGGTTGTACATCACGGCCAGGTGGGCGTAGATGGAGGTGTTTTGAATCACAATGCCAGCGGGCACCTTGATGCGAAACGGTGTGAAGTTCCATATGGCCTTCAGCCCGCTTTGAATTATCACATCGGTCACCTGCTGGGCGTGCTCGACAGGCACGGCGAGCACCGCTATCTGCACGCCATACTCGCGCTGGCGGCGGGCAAGCTCATCGATGCCGAAAATGGGCACGCCGCAAATGCTTTTACCTATAAGGTCGGGGTTGACGTCGAAGCCGGCCACGATGTTGAGCCCATACTGGGCCAGGCCCACATCCTGCATCAGCGCTCCGCCCAGCGAGCCAGCGCCTATCATGAAGGCGCTGTGCTTGTGCTTGAAGCCGAGAAAGTCGGTGAGTTCCTTCACCAGCTTGTGCACCTCATAGCCGATGCGCGTTTTGCCCTTGATGTTGATAAACGAGAGGTCTTTTGCAATTTGCGAGGCGTCGACGTTGATTTCCTTGGCAATCTGCGTCGACGACACATATTCCACATGGCGGTTGTCGAGCAGCCGCACGTATGCCAGATACCATGGCAGCCGCCTGAGCGTGGGCTCGGGCAGAAGCCCTTTTGATGTATTTTTAATGTCAGCCATTCACACGTGTTTGGAATTCCAGTTTTTCCTATTCACAGGCAGCAGCTGCGGCTTGAAAAGCGCTGATACCCACTGCCAATCTGCAAATTTATAAAAAAATCCGCTTTTTTCCAATACGGCTTTTTGCCAGTGCGGCAAAAAAAGGTAGGGGCACTTCTGTTTTTGTCACAGAAGCGCCCCTACGCGCGTTATTGTTCAGGATTTACCTTCGTTTTTTCAGATGCCGTTGCACCGCAATGATCACCAACCGGGATTCTGCGAGCAGCCGCTGGCCTGCACCTCGTTGGTGGGCACGGGGAAGAAGTAGTACTTCTTGTCGAATGTGCGCACCTTCGATGTCACGGCCTTCACATAGCCACCGCTGAGGGTGAGGTTGGAGTCGAGGTGGGGAACCTGGCTCAGGTTAGCACCCTCGTTGATTGAGGGATACTTGTCGGTGTCGAGCTTGTTGAGCTGATGCCAGCGCACGAGGTCCCAATAGCGGTACCAGTTGTCGGTCATAAGCTCGCAGCGGCGGCAGCGGCGAATCTCCCACAGGAGGCTGCTCACGTTCATGTTGTTGGCGGGGTCGGCTGCCGGAGTGAGTGTTAGGTCGGGCAGACCGGCGCGGGCCTCAAGCTTGTTGATGGTGTTGTTGAGGTCGTCCTGGCTGATGGTGCCAAGTTCGGCCTTAGCCTCAGCATAGTTGAGGTAGATCACAGCCAGCCAGTAGATGGGGGCGTCGGTGTAGTTGGTGCCCGTGTTGCCGCGATAGTAGAAGTCGCAGGCGGGAGTGTCATACTTGCCGATGTTGTAGGCCGTAGACGAAGTCATAGCAGCGTCGCTGGTGCTGTAGCCGCGCTTCCAGGCATGGCCCTTGAAGCAGAGCACCGAGTCGAGCAGCACGCCCAGGCGCTTGTCGCGCACGGCGGTCATGTTGTTGATGGTGTAGATGGTGTCGTAAGTCGGCTTGCCCTCCTTGTCGACGCCCGTTTGCTTAATTACAGGCTTGGGCAGGTCGCTCTTGTCGAGTGTGGTAGTGGCCAGAGGCTTGCCATCGAGGAAGAGGAACGACTCAACGGCGTTGCGGGTGATGCCGTATTGCTGCGACGACGAGCTTGTCCAGTCGACGGTTGAGTGATGCTGCACATCCTTCTCATAGTTGCGGTAGAAAATGATTTCGTTGCTGCCGCTCAGGTCCACCGAATTGTAGATGGTACCGTATTTGCTTTCGAGCGTGTA
>CALBLR010000349.1 GCA_937896015.1 uncultured Prevotellaceae bacterium
CGTCAGTTGATGTTCACATAGCGGCCGTCCACCAGCGAGCGCGTCACCTCCATGTCGCCGTTTTTCCACACCATAGTCACCCCCGTGGTCTGGGCCTTTAGCGGAGTTTTGCTCACTTGCACCATGTGGGTGAAGCGCGTCTTCATTCCGGTGGTCTCAACAGCCTCGTCGAGCACCCTTTGCACTGCTGGCGACGACGCTATCACAAAGTTCACGCCATCTATTTTCACCACCCCTGCCAGCGGCTGCGACGCGCTCAGCTTAATCACGTCGCCGCTGCTCACGTCAAGTCCAGTGGGGTAGCCGTCCTTGGTGTTTAGTGTCACAATCAGGGTGTTGTGCGCCTTTTCGGCTTTTGCTATGGCCTTGAGCCTGTCGAGCGTGGCCTGCACTATGCGCATCTCGCTGGCCTCGGTGGTGGGCTGCAGCCGGTTGAGCACAAGCCCGTCGGTGGGGTTGGTCATAAACTCGTGGCCATAGCCGCCTTGGGCCAACTGTGCCATCACAGCGCTGTCGGCAGCCTCGGCGTTTTTGCTGCCGCCCTCATACACGCGCACGGGCACGGTCACCGTCTCCACCGAGTCGCCTGCGGCAGTTGCGCTGCTGCCGTCCTCATCGTGAAGCTGGTCTTCGCCGTCGAGAATGTAGGCGGTGGTGGTCATCTGCTTGCCGTCCCATGTGGCGTGGAGTGTGGTGTGCTGCTTTTGGAAAAGCTCGGGCACGTACTCATACACGCGCTCAAATCGGGTGTTCTGCCCAGTGGCACGTGCATATTGCTTAAGGAAATCGGCGTTGTCGGGGTTCATTATCAGCACAAAGTGGGCCTCGCCCACCTGATAGTCGCCATAAGCCATGCGTCGGGCCGCCTTGGTCGACTTCAGCGGGTCGCGGTCGTAGGCCTCCACTTTGATTGGCGTCAGGCCAGAGCCGTCGGGCCACACCACCAGGGCAAAGGCGTAGTGCTCGGCGTCGTTGTCGTCGATGGACTGCAGCCTCTCGCGCAGTGCGGTGTCGAAGCCGTTCAGCTTCTTGTCGTCAAACCTCATGCAGCGCAGCTCCATGTAGTCGGTCTTGCTTGGCAGCTTGAAGCTGCTGTCGCCCTGCACCACCTGCACCGGCATCACCACTGTGCCGCGGCGTGCGCCCCATGCGCTGCCGCAAAAGCCTGCCAGCAGTGCTGCGGTGAGCAAAATATTTGTTTTTTTCATGTCCAGTCCTCCTTTTTGCCACCGAAGATAATGCTTTTGTGTGATTTTTTTCGCATATTTGCATAGAAAAAAGCAACATTATGACCATATTTCGCAACACACTCACCATCGTGGCCGCTGCTTTTGCCATCGGCCTTGCCTCGTGCGGCGGCACAGCCAAGGCTGGCGGTAGCGACGTGTTCACCACGCAAAGCGGCAAGCGCGTGGAGTTCACATTCATAAAGCACGGCAGTCTTGAGATAAAATACGACTCTCTGTATATCCAGGTCGACCCCGTGTCGCAGCTGCCGCCAGTCACCGACTATTCACGCTTCCACAAGGCCGACATCATACTCATCACCCACGAGCACTACGACCACTACGACGAGGCCGCTATCGACATGCTGTGCGACAGCACCACGCGCATCGTGCTCAACGGCCGCTGCGCCGCCATGCTGCGCCGCGGCACTGCCCTGGCCAATGGCAACAGTTTGCAGCTGCGCAGCGACATCACCATCGATGCTGTTCCGGCCTACAACACCACTCCAGCCCACACCAAGTTTCATCCCAAAGGGCGCGACAACGGCTATGTGCTAACCCTCGACGGATTCCGCATCTACATTGCCGGCGACACCGAAGACATTCCAGAGCTGAAAAATCTGCAAAACATCGATGTTGCCTTCCTGCCTTGCAACCAGCCCTACACCATGACCCTCGACCAGTTTGTAAATGCCGTAAAGGCGTTCTCGCCACGGGTGGTGTATCCCTATCACTATAACGACACGCAGGTGAGCCGCCTGCCGGCCATGCTCAAGGGCTGCGATGTGCGCATTCGCCCAATGAAGTAGTTAAAATATTGAAACATAGTAAGTTGTTGTGTGAATGCGGCATGCCGCATCCGATGGGCGTAGCCCAAAGTGAATGTTTATGGCAGCAACGATAAAAAATCCCACAGGGCACATTGCCTCGCGGGATTCTTTTTTTTTGCGCAAGCCTGTCGGCCTCTGCGCTTTATCCGAAGTTGTCGAAGTGTATCGACTCGGGGTCGACGCCGAGCGAGTCGAGCATCTTCTCCACACTCTTGCTCATCATTGCTGGGCCGCACATGTAGTATTCGCAGTCCTCTGGAGCCTCGTGGTCTTTAAGATACGTGTCATACAGCACCTGATGAACGAAGCCAGGAGTGTATTTCACACCCGCCTCGTCGGCTTTCGGGTCGGGGCGGTCGAGCGCCAGGTGGAACGAGAAGTTGGGGAACTCCTTCTCCAGTTCCAGAAAGTCGTTGAGATAGAACACCTCACTCAGCGAGCGTGCGCCGTAGAAAAACGACATCTTGCGGTCGGTGGTGTGCAGCGTCTTGGTCATGTGCATGATTTGCGCGCGCAGCGGAGCCATGCCTGCGCCGCCGCCTATCCATATCATCTCCTTCTTGCTGTCGAAGATGGGGTGGAAGTCGCCGTAGGGGCCGCTCATCACCACCTTGTCGCCTGGCTTGAGCGTGAATATGTACGACGACGAAATGCCGGGCATCACGTCTTGGAAACCAACTTGCGGTTTCGGCTTGAATGGCGGTGTGGCGATGAGCACGGGGAGCATGAAGCGGTCGCC
>CALBLR010000350.1 GCA_937896015.1 uncultured Prevotellaceae bacterium
GCGCAGAAAGGTCAGCAGGTTGCGCATGCTGTCTTCCATAAATTCCACTTGGGCGTCGTTGTCAACTTCAATTTGGTATTGGTCATCGGTTATGCGTTGCGGCAGCGAGTTGCGCATGGTGTTGATAATCACCTTCTCCTCGGGGTGCTGCTTAATGTAGCTGTTCCATGCCTCCAGCAGCTGCTGGGCGGTGAATGGTGTGCTGCGGTGAGTGGCCTGTGTGGCTGGCGCGGCTTGCTCGCTTGCTGCCTGTCGTGCCGCAGCGGCCTGGTTGTTGATGTAGATGCGGTGGGTGGGCGGTGCCGCCACCGGTCGGGCTGTGTAGGCCGTGTGGCCGCTGGCTGTCATGGCAGGCTGTTGCGGTGCTTGTCGCGGTTGTGGCGACTGCTGGGTGCCTGCCTGTGCTGGGGCTGGGGCAGTGGCCTGCGGGGCCGTGGCTGCTGGGCTCTGAGGCTGTGGCTGTTGGGTTTGCGCCGGGGCCACGTTGCGCAGCTGCGGCTGGCCTCCGCCAGTGGGTGGCTGCGGGTTAAGCAGCTGGCACAGTTTTATCAGCGTGAGTTCCACGAGAAACTGCTTGTTTGACGCGTCGCGGTAGTTCAGGTCGCAGGTGTTGCACAGGTCCATGGCCATATAGAAGAAGCGAGGGCTGAAGCTGGCGGCGGCCCTCACGTGGCGCTGGGCAA
This sequence comes from uncultured Prevotellaceae bacterium, assembly GCA_937896015.1. Taxonomy (GTDB): domain Bacteria; phylum Bacteroidota; class Bacteroidia; order Bacteroidales; family Muribaculaceae; genus Sodaliphilus. Next base: position 684 of record CALBLR010000350.1, read on the forward strand.
TGTCGCCGTTCATTTCAAGCAGCGACACCGTCTGTGGCGAGCTGGCCACCATCAGGTCGCGTATGTGCTGTGCAAGCCCGTTGATGAAAAACAGTGAGTCAAACCCGTGGTCGCGCACCTCCTTGTAGATGAGCAGCGCCTGCGGCACATCGCCCTTGAGAAAGGCTGCGTCGAGCCTGAAGTAGTAGTCATAGTCCAGCACGTTGAGGTTGTCGATTGCGCTCTGGTAGGTGATGTGCCCCTCGCTTGAGGCGTTCACCTGGTCGAAGATCGACAATGCGTCGCGCATGGCCCCGTCGGCCTTTTGCGCTATCACGTTGAGTGCGGCGGG
>CALBLR010000351.1 GCA_937896015.1 uncultured Prevotellaceae bacterium
GTCCTTGCCATCCACCTTGGCGGTGTCGGCCGTCAGCCGCACGGTGTAGAGGCTGGTGCGTGGTGCAAACGCGGGGTTGTAGTTGCTGCATAGCATGCTGCTTTGATCACGGTCACTAAACGCTTGCAGGCGCTTGTCGGGAATGTAGAACACCAGGTCGCTTACATCATATTTGCGGTTGCCCGAAGTGCCGCTCATGCTAAACCAGTGCGTGTTGCCAGTCACAGTGCCGCAGTCGTGCTGCACCGAATAAGCCGTGCCTTGTGCCATTGTCTTGTAGTAGTCCATCAGAGCAATGCTTGAGCTTTGCAGCACAGGACTGTATTGCTCAAACATTTGGAACAGGAATGGGCGGTTAACTGGAAGGCCTGTGTCCCATAGCCTTGCCCTGCCTTTTGAAATAAAGTAAAATCTGTTGGCTGCGCCGCTGACGCGGAACAGCGTGCCTGGGTTGTTGCCAGTGTTGTTGCGCTCGGCGTCGGTGATCACCTCGGCCGATTCGATGCGCTGCGATATGGCATTCACAACTTGGGCCACGTTGGTGCAGTTGGCGTCAACGTTGTCGGGCACCGTCCAGCTGTCTTTCACCTTAATCAGCAGCACGGTGTAGCCCTCGTTGTCGGCACTCGGAGGCGTGACGCTGGTGATGCCCCAGGCCGGAACGGCTGTGTAGTATGCCAATCCTTCGCGGGTCACGCCATCGGCCTTATAGCCGCCATACAGTATGCCCGGCACCTTGGGATTGGTGTAGACTTCTTTTATCAAGGCGAAAATGTGCTCGGGCTCGGTGGCCGTTTCGGCAAGGTTGCTCGTGTGTGTTTTTCCTGACTTATCAGTCCACTTGAATGTGATTTGCTTGCACTCCTGCTCGGAGAGCAGCTTGCTCTGTGCTGCTGCGCTTATGTGGCATGCCGCAGCAACCAATAGGGTTAAAACGAGCCTGCACACCCATTTACCCCCCCCATAAATAATTGATTTATAGGTAGTTGTTTGACGATACTTTTCATATTGTAATTTAATAGTTATATGTATTCATGTTACATTTTTTCCACGTGGCCACAAAAGTAGTCATTTTCGGTGTAATAATCGAGTTGTTTTATACAAATTGTTGAGCGGAGTTCAACTAATTTAACTACGAAACCGCGATTGGCCTCGATAGCAAAAAATAAAAAAAGTGAATTTCGCTTGCAAAATAGTCATATTTGCCTAAAAGTGCCGTTTTTAGTGCCGCTGATTTGATGATTTTTTTTTAATTTTGCGAAAATAGCAATGTGGACAAATTTTTAAACTGATAAAATAAACTATTATGAAAAAGGTATTAAGCTTATTTCTGGCCATAGCCATGGTGCTTGGCCTTGAAGGTTGTGGTTCAATGTCGACTACCCAGAAGGGTACTGCCATCGGTGCAGGCGGCGGCGCTGCTCTGGGCGCAGCCATCGGCGCCATCATTGGCAAGGGCAAGGGCGCAGCCATTGGCGCCGCTGTGGGCACAATCGCCGGCGGCACAGCCGGCACGCTCATCGGCAAGAAGATGCAGAAGCAGGCCGAGGAGATTGCCTCCAACGTTAACGGCGCGCAGGTCGACACCGTGACCGACGACAACGGTCTCACCGCCATCAAGGTGACTTTTGACAACGGCATCCTCTTTGCCACCGGCAAGAGCGCACTGAGTGCAGGCGCCAAGTCGTCGCTCACCAAGTTTGCCCAGTCGCTTCAAAACAATCCTGAGACCAACGTGCAAATCTATGGCTACACCGACAACACCGGAGCGCCTCAGCGCCGAGCGTGCAAGCGTGGTGCTCAACTACCTGGCCAACGCAGGCATCTCTACCAGCCGCATGGCTTCTAAGGGCTATGCATGGGACTATCCCGTGGCCAGCAACGACACTCCCGCAGGCCGCGCCCAAAACCGCCGCGTGGAAGTGTACATCTCGGCTAACGCCAACATGGTGCAGCAGGCCAACAACGGCACGCTGAAGTAAGCCGCATTTGCAATCAATCAGAATCCGTAACAAGGCTGGAGTCTACCGAAGCAGGGTAGGGCTTCAGCCTTTTTTGTGCAATGGCGGCAAAAAATGAGCGCGCCCCCCTATTGGTTATGGAAAAAATGGCTATCTTTGAAAACTGAAAAATCAAATAAACTAATATAGACTAATGAAACTATTAAGAAAAATCAAGGTTGCCGTTGCGGCAGCCTTTATGATTGCCGCCGGCTTCTCTTTTGCCAGCGCGCAAGATGCCAGCAGTCTTAAGTATTACGACGCGCTTAAGTTCAGAATGATCAACAAGGGTTTCGACAACACCCTCACACCGTTCACACGCATTCCCGCCTATCTTAAGGACAGCGTGCGCCACGACCTGTGGGAGCGCGCCAAGTGCTCAAGCGGCATAGGCTTCCGCTTTGCCACCGACAGCAAGACCATAGGCCTGCACTACAACCTGCTGTGGAACACCCACATGATGCACATGGCCGACACCGGACTCAAGGGCTGCGACCTCTACATCCTTGACGACAACGGCAAGTGGTCGTTCGTCAACTGCAACCGCCCAACCAAAGACTCGATTCAGAGCAAGGTGTTTGTGTCGAACCTCGACGGCAAAATGCACGAGTTCATGATCTATCTGCCGCTATACGACGGCATCAACTGGATTGAGATAGGCGTCGACAGCAGCGCCGTAATCTCGCAGCCGCGCATCAACAACCCGCGCAAGGAAAAGAAGTTTGTGTTCTATGGCACAAGCATTCTGCAAGGCGGCTGCGCCTGCCGTCCTGGCATGGTGGCCACCAGCATGATTCAGCGCGACCTCAATGCCGAGTGCGTCAACATAGGCATCAGCGGCGAGGGCAAAATGGACTTCTGCATGGCGCGCGCCCTGGCCAGCATACCCGATGTGGACGCCTACATCATCGACCCTGTGCCCAACTGCACCGAGATGATGTGCGACACGCTCACCTACGACTTCATCAAGATTCTGCGCACGCTCAAGCCCAACACACCCATATTCATGGTGGAGGGCCCGCGCTACTCCTATGAGGCCTACGACAGCTTCTTTGCCAGCTATCTACCCAAGAAGAACAAGGCTTTCCACAAAAACTTCATGCGGCTGAAGAAGGAAAATCCCAAGAACCTCTATTATGTTGACCGCAACAACCTTTGGGGCCCCGACAATGAGGGCTCGGTCGACGGCATCCACCTTACGGACATCGGCTTCCACTACTACGCCAAAAAGCTTGAGCCTTATTTGAAGGCCGTGCTCGACGGCACCAAGGTCCCCTTCCAGGAGAATGTGGCCAAGATGTATAGCAAGTAGGACAACGTCTCGGGCAACCATAAAACGGCGAGGCCGCACACGCAAAAAAAAGCATGGTG
>CALBLR010000352.1 GCA_937896015.1 uncultured Prevotellaceae bacterium
TTGAAATTGAGGACGAACTTGAAGACTTTATACGCGAGCACTTGGCCGAGTCGGCGTGGGGCAGCCGCGTGACGCTGCACATAGGCGACGCCAACGAAATCCTGCCCCGCCTAAGCGAGCAGTTCGACCTCGTGTTTATCGACGCCAACAAGCGGCAGTATGTTGACTACTACAATCTGGTGATGCCGCACGTGCGCCCGGGCGGCTTCATCGTGGCCGACAACACGCTGTGGGACGGCAAAGTGGTGGACTGGGGCAAGAAACTCGACGCCCAGACGGCCGGCATCAGGGCTTTTAACGATCTCGTGGCCGCCGACCCGCGTGTGGAGGTGGCAATGGTGCCGCTGCGCGACGGCCTCACCCTCATTTATAAAAAATCGGGGCTGGAATAGCGCCACAGCGCGCAAAATGCTGTAATTTTGCAGCTGCATTGCGGTGCTTCAGCCGCAATGCGGTAGAAACAAGACAAATAAAACACATTTTTTTGATTAAATCTGTATGCAGACCACAAGACTTCAGAAAATATCAAGACTCCTGCAAAAGGAACTAAGCGAAATCTTTCGCCAGGAAACGGCAAAGCTCGGCAATGTGCTGGTCACCGTCAGCGCGGTGCGCGTGTCGCCCGATTTGAGCATCGCCCGTGTGCATCTGAGCATTTTTCCAAGTGAGCGAGGCGATGAAATAGTGAAGAATGTCAACGCCAACGAGCACCAGCTGCGCTACGCCCTGTCGCAGCGCGTGCGCTACCAGCTGCGCAAGACGCCCGAACTGGTGTTCTACATCGACGACTCGCTTGACTACATTGAGCACATCGACCACCTGCTGCACCCCGACGGCAAACCTGCCGCCCAGCCGAATGACGGCGGCGAGGCCGGCAACGACACAGCCGAGCAATGAGACTCGCAATTAAAATAGCCACGCGCTATCTGCGCTCGAAAAAGGCGCACAATGCGGTCAACATCATCTCCATAATTTCCACATGCGGGGTGGTGGTGACCACTGTCGCGCTGATTTGCGTGCTGAGCGTGTTTAACGGCTTCAAGGGCTTGATAATGGGCCGCCTGGCCATGCTCGACCCTGAAATCGCCATAAGTGTGACGCAAGGCAAGGCCATGGCCGACGCCGACAGCGTGATAGCTGTGGCGCAGAGCGTAGAGGGCGTGAAGCAGGCTGTGCCGGTGGTCGAGGACAATGCGCTGGCCATATTTGCCGACTATCAGATGCCCGTGCGCCTGCGCGGCGTGCCCGACGGTTACGACCGCATCAACGGCATCGACAGCGTGATGGTCGACGGCGAGTTTAAGCTGCGCGACGAGGTGTCGCGCTACGGTGTGATAGGCGTGGGCCCGGCGCTGAAGCTGCATGCCCGCCCAGGACTGCTGCGCATGGTGCAGCTGTATGCTCCGCAGCGTCAGGGCCGCGTGAACATGGCCAACCCGATGGACGCCTTCCGCAACGACTCGGTGTTTGTGAGCGGTGTGTTCCAAATGCAGCAAAACGGCTATGACGCCGACCTGATATATGTGCCCATCGACATGGCCCGCGAGCTGTTTGACTACACCACCGAGGCCACGCGCATCGAGCTCAGCCTCGACTCCACGGCCAGCGAGGCTGCAGTGATGCAGCAGCTGGAGCAGCGCCTTGGCCCTGCCTACACGGTGCAAAACCGCCTGATGCAGCAGGCCACGGCCTACCGCCTTGTGAATGTGGAGAAATGGGTCACGTTCTTGCTGCTTGCCTTCATCATGATAATAGCCACGTTTAATGTGATCAGCACCCTGTCGCTGCTCATAATCGAGAAGGATGAGAGCA
>CALBLR010000353.1 GCA_937896015.1 uncultured Prevotellaceae bacterium
TTCTTCTATAGTCATAGTGCTTATTGAGCTTTGCGGGTTATGCTTTTGCAAATTTATTCTTTTAATTTGGAATCCACAATAATTGTCACGGGGCCGTCGTTGATTAGCTCCACCTGCATGTCGGCGCCAAACACGCCCCGCAGCACCTGGCGACCGGTGAGCTGCCCCACCCGCTCGCAGTATTTTTCATACAGCGGCACAGCCACATCGTGGCCCGCGGCATGGATATAGCTCGGACGGTTGCCCTTGCGGGTGCTGGCGGTGAGGGTGAACTGGCTCACTGCCAGCACATCGCCGCCCACATCGGTCACGCTGCGGTTCATAACGCCGTTTTCATCATCGAATATGCGCATCTGCGCCGTTTTCGATGCCAGCCACTCCATGTCGGCCTCGGTGTCGCCCACAGCCACGCCAACAAGCACCATCAGGCCAGGGCCTATGCTGCTGTGCAACTCATTGCCAATGGTCACCGATGCGCGCTTCACGCGCTGAATCACTATTCTCATATGCTTTTGTTTTTACTTAAACTTTTGAAAATCAGTGGATTAACCACTTATTTTAATTTATTTCACTGGTAGTCAGTGCATTATGCAGTATTTCGGCTTTCTTGGGGCCTATCACTTCGGCCAATTCTTCGACCGTGACCTCGCCCATGCGCTTAATGCTCTTAAACTTGCGCAGCAGCAAGTCGCGCGTCTTGGGCCCGATTCCAGGAATCTCATCAAGACGCGAGTGTATCTGGCTTTTGCTGCGCTGCTGGCGGTGATGGGTGATGCAGAAGCGGTGAGCCTCGTCGCGTAGGCGTTGCACCACGCGCAGCGTCTCGCTGTTTTTGTCGATGTAAAGCGGCACACTGTCGCCTGGAAAGTAGATCTCGTCGAGACGCTTGGCAATGCCGGCAAGCGCAATCTTGCCGCGCAGCCCTATCGAGTCGATGGCCTCCACCGCCGCGCTAAGCTGCCCCTTGCCGCCGTCCACCACCACCAGTTGCGGCAGTTCCTGATACTCGGCCACAAGGCGCGAATAGCGACGCACCATCACCTCGCGCATCGAGGCAAAGTCGTCGGGGCCTTCCACCGTCTTGATGTTGAAGTGGCGGTATTCCTTTTTGGCGGGTTTGGCGTTGCGAAACACCACACATGCCGACACAGGGTTGGTACCCGAGATGTTGCTGTTGTCGAAGCACTCGATGTGGCGCGGCAACTCGCTTAGGTGGAAATCGCGCTGCATGGTGGTGAGCGTGCGCATAGTGCGCTGCTCAGGATTCAGCTTCTCCATGCGGCGGTATTTGTCGGTGCGGTATTGCTCGGCGTTTTTCAGCGATATGGCCAGCAGCTTGCGCTTGTCGCCGCGCTGCGGCACCACATACTCAAGGCCGTCAACGGCCACATCTGGCACCACGTTGACTATGGCCTCCCTCACCCTCTCGGCCTCATAGGTGGCCTTAAAGCGCTGGTGAACCTCACGTACGGCCTCGGTCATCAGTTCTTCGTTGGTCTCGTCGGTGTCGGCAGCCTGAAACTTGTATTCCAGCGTGATGCTTTGCACTATGGTGCCGCCGCGCATGTGCATATAGTTGATATAGGCGGCCGAGTCGTCGCGCGTAAGCGCAAACACGTCCACATTGTGTATGCTGGGGTTCACTATCACCGAACGGGCACGGTAGTTCTCAATCAACTCATATTTGCGCTTCAGCAGCTGCGCCTCCTCAAACTTCAGCTCAGAGGCCAGCCGCTGCATCTGCCGCATGAGGTAGTCGCTCACCTGCTTGGTGTCACCGTTAAGGATTTGGCGCACTTCGGATATGTATTCGCCATATTTTTCGGCCGACACCAGTCCGCGGCAGCAGCCTTCGCAGTTTTTTATGTGATACTGCAGGCACAGGCGCCACTTCAAGGCCTTGATTCCATCGGGCGTGATGGAATGGCGGCACGTGCGCAGGGGATAAATCTGGCGTATGACGTCTATAAGGGCGCGCGCCACCTCGGTCTTGGGATAAGGGCCGTAGTATTTGGCCCCCCGCTGGTGCGCGTCGCGGGTAATGAACACCCGCGGATACATTTCGCGCGTCACGCAAATCCACGGATACGACTTGTCGTCCTTTAGCAGCACGTTGTAGTGTGGCTGGTATTCCTTAATCAGGCTGTTTTCCAGGTCAAGGG
>CALBLR010000354.1 GCA_937896015.1 uncultured Prevotellaceae bacterium
GGCTCATACTTGTAGTCCTGTGCCTGCAGCCCCACCGCTCCCAGCAGCACGGCCGCCATAATCAGCAATGTCTTTCTCATAACCAATTAGTGTTTAGAATTTATGTTAGCGATGATAAGAATGCTTATCGGGAGCAAAAATATAAGATTTGCAGCCCAAATCAAAAAAAAAACTATAATTTTTTGAAAAATAAGTGATTTTTACTACCGGACATAACAAAACAGCGGTGCGGAGTCCCGTCTTGGGGAGTCCGCACCGCTCTGTATGCTAAGTGCTGTGTGTTGCTTTCGTTGGGGTTTTACTTCACCACTTTCACGGTTGCGCCGTTGCTGAAGCGCAGCAGGTAGATGCCGTGTGCGAGGTCTTGCGCGGGCACCACGCAGTTGCCGCTCACGGCTGCTGTCTTCACCAGCTGGCCTGCCACTGTGAACACGCTCACGCCATTCACTCCGGCAGGTGCGCTCACTGCAAAGTCGCCGCCCACGCTGGTGGCCTTCACGCCAAGCTGCGAAGCCACGTTGGCGATGCCGCTGCCGTTGCTCTGCACAATGTAGAACTCTTTGTAGCCGGCGGGAGTGCCAATCACCACCGAGGTGGCGCGCTCGTCGACACCTGCGGGCAGGTTGGCTGCGCTGAAGGTGATTTTGCCGCGGCCGTCAATCGCGTCGTCGGCTGCCTTGGCGTCGGCCAGGGTGGCGGTGAGCCACTCGGGAGCTGTGCCGTTGTCGGTGTCAAACTGGTATTGCCACTGGTCCTTGGCCACCGAAGCCAGCACGTTGAATGTGGCGGTGGCGTTGGCGGCGGGCAGGTTGACGATCACTGTGCCTTCTTCGTCGTAAGTCACATCCTTGTCGTCGAGTTCAAACCAGCCGTAGTCGGCGTTGAGGTTGAACAGGAATGAGCTGTAGCAGGGGCCGGCGCTGGTGCTGAGCGCGCTCAGCGGATAGAGGGCTTCGGTGGTCTCCCCGTCGCTGGTGGTGCGCATCAGGAAGTAGCCGTTGGTCTCGCCGCTGGGGTCGGCTCCGCTTTGGAATGCGCCGAAGGTCTTGGTCTTGCTGTTGTCGAAGCCTTCAAGCACCACAAAAATGGGAGAGTCTACCGATATTGGCTCTTTCAGCGTGAATGGTATGGTGGCATAATTGGTGCCGTCTACGGGGTTGACGGTGGTTTGGATCACGTCGGCGCCTTTGCACTCGGCTGTGGCCAGAGTGTCGCCAAGGTTGCCGTCTTCATCGAGTTCAATCACGTTGAGTTTGAGCAATGCGTCGCTTGCAAACTCGCCCTTGCCCATCACCGACACCTTCGACAGCGAGTAGGGGTGAAGCGGCTCTTCGAAGTAGTTGGCTATGCCATAGAGGTGGGCCTGCGTGCCAAAAATTTGTGTCCACACCTTGTCGATGCCGTCGAAGTAGCCATACAGCGGCTGGTTGTCGTCGGCCTGGATCTGATAGAACAGGTTGTGGATGTCGTAGTTGCCCACGCCATATTGGGTGGTGGTGTTGTCGGTGTTGGCGAACTGGGCGTGGCCGCCTGCCTGGAATCCAAGTCCGCTCCATTTGTATTTAGAGTCGGTGGCACCCTCGGCGCTTGCGGTGAGGGTGGGGATGTTGAACCAGTTGTAGGTGGTCTTGTAGTTGGCGGGATAGTTCACTGTGAGGTCTTCGTCGGTGCTTGTGCCGGTCTTGTCGTCGGGCGTGTCATATTGCCACGAGAACGACTCGCTCTCGTCGTTGCTGGTGTTCTGCCAGGTGATGTCGGTGTATGCCGGTGTCAGCATCAGGCCGTT
>CALBLR010000355.1 GCA_937896015.1 uncultured Prevotellaceae bacterium
CAAGGAGAATCCCCTGCCGGCCCGCATGGCCGACTCGTGCCGCGGACTGTGGACAGCCGCCTACCACCGCTTCTACATGGACGAGCTCTACCAGTTCATCACCCACAAGGTGATATTCCAAGGCATCTGCAAGCCCATCGCATGGTTCGACCGTCACGTCATCGACCAGACCTTCAACGTGCTGGCCGACCTCACCAATTCAGCTTCGTTTGCCATACGCCGCCTTCAGTCGGGCAGTGTGCAGACCTACGTGTTTGTATATCTCATGGGCGCGCTGCTGCTGGCGGCTGCCACCATGGTGTGTGTTCTATTGTAATCATCGCAACAGTTCGGTTCACTACAAACTCTAATATATTAATAACATACGATTATGATTTTCGATAATATATTGATCTACTTTGTGATAGTGCCTCTGCTCACTCTCGGAGGCCTGGCTTTGTGCAGCAATAAGGGCGTCAAAGCCGTCCGTGCCGTTGCGCTCACCGGCGCCACAGTGCTTGTGGCCATGGCACTCTATTTGGTGGCCTACTTCCTGCAGGCGCGCGGCGCTGGCGATGCCAGCGAGATGCTTCTGCGCTCCGACGTCAGCTGGTATGCTCCTCTCAACATCAACCTCTCGCTTGGCGTCGACGGCGTGTCGGTGGTCATGATTCTGCTTTCGGCCTTCATCGTGTTTGCCGGCGTGTTCGCCTCTTGGAAAATCAACCCGCTGCCCAAGCAGTTCTTCCTTTGGTTCTATCTGCTGTCGACCGGCGTGTTCGGCTTCTTCATATCCATCGACCTGTTCACCATGTTCATGTTCTATGAGGTCGCGCTCATCCCCATGTATCTGCTCATTGGCGTGTGGGGCAGCGGCAACAAGAACTACTCGGCTATGAAGCTCACGCTGATGCTCATGGGTGGCTCGGCCTTCCTGATGCTCGGCATCATAGGCATCTACTACCACTCGAGCGCCGACGGCAACCTCACTATGAACATCCTTGAGATTGCCCACAACAACTCCATCCCCCACAGCTGGCAAAGCGTGCTGTTCCCGCTCACATTCGTGGGCTTCGGCGTGCTTGGCGCCATGTTCCCATTCCACACATGGTCGCCCGACGGCCACGCCTCGGCCCCCACGGCGGTGTCGATGCTCCACGCCGGCGTGCTCATGAAACTGGGCGGCTACGGCTGCTTCCGCATTGCCATCTACCTCATGCCCTACGCTGCCACGCAGCTCGGCTGGATATTCATCACACTCACGGGCATCAGCATCGTGTATGGCGCCTTCAGCGCCTGCGTGCAGACCGACCTCAAGTACATCAACGCCTACTCGTCGGTGAGCCACTGCGGCATGGTGCTCTTCGCCATACTCATGTTCAACCAGACGGCCATGACCGGTGCTGTGCTGCAAATGCTCTCGCACGGCCTTATGACGGCCCTCTTCTTCGCCCTCATCGGCATGATCTACGGCCGCACCCACACCCGCGACATCCGCGAGATGGGCGGCATGATGCACATCATGCCCTACCTGGGCGTGGGCTATGTGATAGCCGGCCTTGCCTCGCTTGGCCTGCCGGGCCTAAGCGGTTTTGCGGCCGAGATGAGCATATTCTTCGGTTCGTTCCAAGACGCTTCGCTGCTCAACCGCGTGTTCACCATCGCCGCCTGCGCCTCGATTGTGATCACCGCAGTCTACATTCTGCGTGTGGTGGGCAAGCTGCTGTTTGGCGAGGTGTATAACGAGCGCCACCGCCAACTCACCGACGCCGAGTGGTTCGAGCGCGTGTCAACCGCCACCCTCATTGTGTGCGTGGCTGCCATTGGCTGCTTCCCCAACTTCTTTGGCGACATCATCCGCAACAGCTTCGACCCCGTGGTCAAGGCTATACAGATGGCCACGATGTGATAAATGAACTTAGTGTTGAATTAAAAACAAGATAACTTTAAACAACAAGATGGACTATTCGCAATTTTTAATGATGCCGCAAGAATTAGGCCTGCTGCTTGTGTTCCTGCTTGTGTTCCTCTACGACACATTCATGCCCAAGAAAGCCCAGACGGCGCTTCCGGCATTCACAACACTGGTTTTTGCGCTCTACACCATATTCAGTTTCATCCCTGTGCCGGCCGCTCAGGCATTCGCCGGAATGTATGAGACCAACGGCGCCACATGGGCCATGAAGGGAATTCTCAACATAGGCACATTCATAGTGCTGCTGCAGTCAATCAAGTGGACCAATGGCGACTTCGTGAGCGTGCGCCGCGGCGAGTTCTACGAGCTGCTGCTGCTCACCCTGTTTGGCATGTTCCTCATGATATCCGGCCGCCACTTCCTGCTCTTCGTCATCGGCCTCGAAACCGCCTCGCTGCCCCTGGCGGCTTTGGCCGCCTTCGAGAAGAACCACTACGAGAGCCACGAGGCTGCCGCCAAATATGTGCTCACCGCCGTGTTCTCGTCGGCAGTGCTTCTGTTCGGCATTTCGCTGGTGTACGGCCTCAGCGGGTCGCTATATTTCAGCGACATCGCCTACAGCGTGGTGGGCAACCACAGCGCGCTGCTCATCACTGCCATCGCCTTTGTGATAGCCGGCGTGGGCTATAAGCTGTCGCTCGTCCCCTTCCACCTGTGGACGGCCGATGTGTATCAGGGTGCCCCCACGGCTGTCACCAGCTACCTGTCGGTGATATCCAAGGGCGCCGCCGCATTTGCCTTCCTCGTGATTCTCACGCAGGTGTTTGGCGCCGCCTACTCGGTGGTGTGGGAGTGGATGCTCTATGCCGTGATTGTGGTCACAATCACTGTGGGCAACCTCTTTGCCGTGCGCCAGCGCAACCTTAAGCGTTTCCTGGCGTTCTCGTCGATTTCGCAGGCCGGCTACATAATGCTCGGCGTGGTTGCGGCCAACACCCTCGGCATGGCCTCAATGATGTACTACGTGCTGGTGTATGTGTTCAGCAACCTGGCCGCCTTTGCCGTGATTGCCGCCATCGAGCGCCAAACGGGCAAAGTCACCATCGACGACTACAACGGCCTGTTCAAGACCAACCCC
>CALBLR010000356.1 GCA_937896015.1 uncultured Prevotellaceae bacterium
TGATAGTTTTTTTATTGATTTTTATTCTTGTCACTTTGAGTAGCCGAGCTTGGCGAGCACCTCGTTGCTGACGTCGATGCGCGGCGAGGCGAAGACGATGCTCTGCGATGAGGCGCGGTCGAATATTATTTGCACTCCGCGCTCCTCGCTCACCTTTTTCACGGCGTTGTACACATCGTCCTGAATGGGCTTGAGCAGCGACTCGCGCTTTTTAAAGAGTTCGCCTTGAGGGCCGAAATACTTGTAGTTGAGATTGGTGGCCTCTTTCTCTTTGGCCACAATCTCGGCTTCCTTTTTCTTTTTCTGCTCGTCGGTGAGAAACACCATGTCGGCCTGGTAGTTTTTGTAGAGGTTGTCGGCCTCCTTCTTGAGGTCGTCGACCTCGCGCTGCCAGCGCTGGGACACTTGGTTGAGCTGCTCGTTGGCCATTTCGTAGGCGGGTATGTTTTTAAGCACATATTCCATGTCAACGAGGGCGAACTTCTGCGCGCTCACTTGGATGAAGCCTGCGGTGATGACCGCGATGACCAATAATGCTAATTTTTTCATTTTCGTCAGTTGCTATGTTACGTTATACTATTATGTGCCAATCGGCGCATTGCTGGGGGTTAGACTCGCGCGGCGCCAAATGGTTTACTTGCGCTGCTTAGAACTCCTGCCCCAGCACGAAGTGGAAGTTGCTGCCGCCCTTGCGGCCATACACGGTGTCGAAGCCGTAGCCCCAGTCGATGCCCATCATGCCGAGCATGGGCAGATAGATGCGCACGCCCACGCCGGCCGAGCGCTTCATGTCGAAGGGGTTGAACTTCTGCACGCTGGTCCAGGCGTTGCCGGCCTCGACAAACAGCAGCGGGTAGATGGTGGCGCTGGTGGAGAGCATGAGCGGGAAGTGCAGCTCCATCATGAAGCGGTCGTAGGCGTAGCCGTCGTAGCCCGAGGGGGTGAACTGGCCGTTGTCGTAGCCACGCAGGGCCACGGTCTCGGTGGCATAGGTGTAGCTGCCCGACATGCCGTCGCCGCCCACATAGAAGGTTTCGAACGGGGTCTTGACGTGCGCGTCCAGCTGCCCAGCAGGCCGATG
>CALBLR010000357.1 GCA_937896015.1 uncultured Prevotellaceae bacterium
GTGCCTGCTTGACGTGGTGTTTAACTACCTGCTCATCTACCCCGCCTCGAGCCACAGCGTGCTTGGCACGGAAATAAGCGTTCCAGGCGCCGGGCTTGGCGTGGCAGGCGCCTCGCTTGGCACTGCGCTGGCCACCGTGGTGACGTGTGCGGTGATGCTATGCTACCTGTGCCGGCGGTCGAGAGAACTGAGCTTGGCAGGCACGCACGGCAGCTACCGGCCTCAGTGGTGGTGCGTGGGCCGCGCGCTGAAGATAGGCTTCCCAATGGGTATGCAGTTTATAGTGATGAACAGCGCACAAATCATTATCACAGGCATTGTGGCCCCGATTGGCACCATAGCCATCGCTGCCAACGCGTTTGCCGTGACGGCCGAGAGCATATGCTACATGCCAGGATTCGGCATTGGCGACGCGGCCACCACGCTCATCGGGCAGAGTCTGGGTGCCGGGCGCAAAGACCTGGCCCGCAGCTTCGCGCGCATTGCCGTGGCCACCGGCATGGTGGTGATGGGCTTGATGGGGGTGCTGCTGTATGCCGGAGCCGAGGCGATGATGGGCATAATGTCGCCCGTGGAGCAGGTGGTGAGCCTCGGGGCCGAGGTGCTGCGCATCGAGGCGTTTGCCGAACCGCTGTTTGCCGCCGCCATTGTGTGCAACGGTGTGTTTGTGGGCGCTGGCAGCACAGTGGCCCCATGCGTGATTAACCTGGCCAGCATGTGGGGAGTGCGCCTGACACTTGCCGCCAGCCTTGCCCCCCACATGGGGCTGCGCGGTGTGTGGGTGGCAATGTGCACAGAGCTGTGCGTGCGCGGCGGCATATTCCTGCTGCGCCTGCGCTCGGGCAAATGGATCAACGCCAAGCTGCGAGGCGCAGCATGATTAACAATTCATCAAAATTTCACATATTAGCTTGCATATTATAGTTGATTATGGTAATTTTGCGAAAAATCAATAAGATTTTACGGAATTTAATGATCAGCTATTATGAGGAAAACGTTACTTATTATCGCCACAGGCCTGTGTGCAATGACGTGCGCCGCCGCAGGCGCGCCAATGAGTGTGAAGAATGCGCGGCCCCTCCAGTCGCCGCTTAAGTGCAACCAGTGGCACCTGAGTGAAGTGGCAGCCAGCCTGCCAGGCAATGCCAGCCGCGCGCCGCGCAAGGCGGCAGCAGGCGAGCCAATCACTGCCACCCCAGCCGGAAAATTGTTTGAAAACATGTATGTCAACTCCAGCGCCTACGGCATGGGGTTTGGCGACGTTTACACCCAAAAGGTGGATGGCGGCCTTGGCGGCGTGGTGGAGGGCAGCGACGGCTGCATCTACATTCAGGCCCCAATATCGCAAGCCTACATATGGGCGCTGGGCAACCCCTGGCTGAAATGCACCAAGGCCAAGGGCGACACCATAGTGATGGACACGCCGCAGCCCTATGCCATTGACTATGGCGACCCCTACTATGCCTACCGCATGAAGCTGAACAGCGACAGCAGCAGCTTTGTGGTCGACTCGGTGAACACCAAGGTGCGCTTTGTGTGGCGCAACGACACGCTCACGCAGGTTGACGACTGCCTTGTGGGCCTTGGCGACGCCAAGGGCGAATGGTATTACATGGGCGACTACGACATAAAGTATACAGTGAACCACGATGCAGTGGCCAAGGCTCCGGCCGACGCCCAAAAGCTGGCCTACAAGATGGAATACATTCCTAAAGCCGCCAAACTCGACTCCACCACCTACATGATGACGAGCGCATATGTGAACCCGAGCAACCTGCAGACGGCCTACCTCGACCACATTTGCACTGATCTGCCCGACGGCGCCGTGAAGGCGCAGCTCACTGCCGAGGGCAAGATTGAAGTGCCTGCGCGCCAGTATCTGGGCGTGGACAAGATTTACAACTCGCACGTGTATATGCTGGCAGGTAACGCCAAGGTGGAGAGCAGTTCAACAGGCAGCAAATATTTCAACTACGACCAGACTGAGGCGCTTGAGCTGACGCCAAGCAACGAGAAGGCCGACACGATTACAGCGAAATACCCGGCCACGCTGCTCATCAACGCAGGCCGCAGCAATCTGTACATAATCAGCGAATATGTGGCTCCGCAGCTCACCCTGGCCGAAGACAAGCCGATTGTGCCCGCCGACCCCGTGATAAGCAGCGTGAAGCAGCTGAGCAAGTGCGACCAGCTGAGTTTTGTGATACCCACCGTGGGTGTAGGCGGCGAGGAGCTTAACGTGAACGAGCTGTACTACAACGTGTATTACAACGACCACGCCTACACGTTCACTCCCGACAAATATCAGGGCCTTGACTCGGCAATGACCGACATCCCCTACTCGTTCAGCGATGTGAAGTTTGACTTCTACACCAGCAAGGGCAAGACGCTTGTGTACTTCTACGACAAAGACTGGACAAAGATAGGCGTGCAAAGCATTTACCGCGGCGGCGGCAAGGAAAACCGCTCGAAGGTGGTGTATTACGACAAGGCCACTGGCATCGACGCCACCCAGGCTGCCGCCAAGACGGTGAAGAGCGTGGAGACGTTTGACCTTATGGGCCGCAAGACCACTGCGACAAGCGGGCTCACGATTAAGCTCACCACCTACACCGACGGCAGTGTGGAAGTGACAAAGACGCTTGCAAAGTAGCGAGGAAGCACTGATTAATTAAGACAGCCGGCCGCTGAGCCCACGACACAAATGCGTGGACCAACGGCCGGCTTGCCTGTTGTGCCACAGGCAAGCCGGCCATGCGGCATACTAAAATAAGAATCCGGCCAACCTTTCACAAGGTGAGCCGGACTCGATGAAAACCTAACTTTTTAATACTTATTGCGTTTTTCCATGCTTATTGTTTTTTAGCCGTCTTGCGGACGGCCGATTTCTTTGTCGCGGGCTTCTTGCGGGCTGGCGCCGCCTTTTTGGCCGCAGGCTTCTTGGCCCCGGTCTCGGCTGGAGCGGGATAGTCGCCCGAAGTGTCCTTAACTATGTTGTTGCGCAGCATCTCCACCTCGCGTTTCAGCTGGCCTATCTCATTTTCCTGATTGCGTATGGTGAGCAGCAGTGAGT
>CALBLR010000358.1 GCA_937896015.1 uncultured Prevotellaceae bacterium
TCAAACACATCGAACTTCGACTTGCCGCTCCAGTCTTCCCAGCCTTCGTTCCAGCCCTCCACCAGCACCTGGTCGAGGCCGTTGGCGGCGGCAAAGTCGATGTATTTGCGCACCTCCTCGTTGGTGGCTCCGTGGCGGCCGTTGGGCTTGGTCTTGGTGTAGTCGGTCACGCCCAGGCGCACCGAGGGCAGGTCGTCGGTGTAGCGCCACGTCTTGTTGCGCGTGATCATTTCCCACCACACGCCGCAGTATTTAGTGGGGTGAATCCACGATGTGTCTTCAATCTTGCACGGCTCGTTGAGGTTGAGTATCAGGTTCGACGACAGCATGTCGCGGGCGTCGTCGCTCACTATCACCGTGCGCCACGGGGTGTTGCACGGCGTCTGCATGTAGCCTTTGAGACCCTCGGCGTCGGGGGTGAGCCACGACTCAAGCACCATGTTCTTGTCGTCGAGGTTGAGGTGCATGGTGGGGTAGTTGACGCACGCCGCTTCGTGTATGTTGATATACAGGCCGTCGTCGCTCTTGAGCTGCAGCGATGTCTGCACGCCTGTGGGCGAGAACTGCGTCTGCGAGGCGTTGTGGGTGATGGCGGCCTTCATCTTGCCCCTGATTTCCGACAGGCGCGACTCCACGGTTTCATATTCCTGGGTGTCGTAGTCGCCGGGCAGCCACCACGCCGTGTGGTCGCCAGCCATGGCAAACTGCGTGTGCTCCTCTTTTATCACAAAGTAGTTGAGCGACTTTTGCTGCGGGAACTCGTAGCGCAGCCCCATGCCGTCGTCATACACGCGGAAGCGAATCACGATGTTGCGCTTCGACGCTGGCTGGTTGAGCTCCACCTCAAGCTCGTTGTAGTGGTTTCTGATGGTCGAGCTTTCGCCCCACACGGGTTTCCACGTTTCGTCGAATGTGCTCGTCTTTGTGCCTTTAATCACAAATCCGTCCATCAGGTCGGTCTCCTTCATCTTTTTGCTGGCGTGCTTGTTTTTGTCAAGCTCCAGGCCCAGGCGGCTTGGCTTCACCACCTCGCGCTGCTTGTACTTCAGTTCATACGTTGGCCTGCCTCCGTCCAGCGAGAAGCTCAGTGCCACATTTCCGTTGGGCGATGTCACGGTCTGCCCGGTGGCGAGCAGCGGCAGCATCACCGCGAGTCCTTGCATTAAGTTTTTAATCATATTGATGTAATTGGTTGAATGGTTTGTGCTAAGTTGGAATTGTTATTGCTCTGGCGCGCGGTGGCTGTCGGCCACCATGTGCTTTATTTTTTGCGTCAGCCGGGCGTTGGCAGCCAGCTCCTCGATGGTGAGGTGCATGCGGTAGCGCCAGTAGTGCCGCGGGTTGGCCGGAATATTGATGCGTTCGGCATTGGGGTCGGCGAGTCTTGCGGCCTCGTCGGTGGCAAGCCAGTCTTGCACCGACAGCAGGCACAGTGCCGATGGGCTTGCCAGATGCCGCTCCACCATCTCTTGCGCCAATTGTGCCGGCATGGGGTGGGGGGCGTTGCCGCTGTGTCCAAGCACATTGGCGTAGTAGCGCTGTGCGCGGCAGCGGTCTTCGTCCCACCACTGCCGCATTGTGGGCATGTCGTGGGTCGATATGGTGCTCACCGACAGGTATGGGTTGTCGGCGAGGCGGCTGAACTCTATGCCCATCTGCTTGGGCATGCTTTGAATCTCAAGTGTGAGAATCTTCAGCTCGTCCATCACCCATGGCACGCATTCGGGCACCATGCCCAGGTCTTCGGCGCAGGCCAGCATGCGCGTGCTCTGGGTGAGCGTGGGCAGCTTCTTCATGGCCTCGGCATACCAAAAGCGGTTGTGGCGATGGTAGAAGTAGTGCTCATACAGACGGTCGAAGGCCTGGCGGTCGGCTTCGCCGAGCGACTTGTAATAGAAGTCGCTTTGGGCGCATATGCGCGGATGATACAGCCCCTCGGTCGAGCGGTCGCGCACCCACAGCACGTTGCTTATCAGCCTCATCAGTCCGTTTTTCATCTGGCCGTCGGGCAGGGCGGCGTCGGCTTGCCGCTGTGTGGCAAATTGTGGCTTTAGGCACAGCCGCCCGCCGCGCACCTCAGTGAAGTCTCGCTTGGCGCGGCTGGCCTCTGGGCCGAATATCTGTGTCAGAATCGAATCGGTGATCAGTGGCTGGCACATGGCTTCGGCGTCAAACTTCAGCCCAAAATCCTCTATCTCCTTGCGGGTCATGCCCATGGATGGGGAAAATTGTCCCAGCAGCCCGGTGACTGAGTGCAGCGGTATCTCCCAAATGCGGAAGAAGCCCAGCACGTGGTCAATGCGGTAGGCGTCGAAGTATTCTGCCATTTTCTCAAAGCGATGGCGCCACCACGAGCATCCGTCGGCCAGCATGGCCGGCCAGTTGTAGGTGGGGAAGCCCCAGTTCTGTCCGTCGGCCGAGAATGCGTCGGGTGGGGCTCCGGCCTGGCCGTCCATGTTGAACAGCCTTGGCTCGACCCATGCCTCCACGCCGTTGCGGCTTATGCCTATGGGCACGTCGCCCTTCAGCACCACGCCATTTGAGCGCGCTGCGCGGTGGGCGGCGGAGAGCTGGCGGTGCAGTGTGTGCTGCACAAAGGCCCAGAAGCCGCATCCGTCGTCGTGGCCTGTGTCGCTCGGACTGGGCCAGTGGGCAAAGTCGGTGCCGCCTGTGGCGTCGCGCAGGCAGCAGTAGCGCGCGTATGGCAGCAGCCAGTGGCGGTTGGCGGCCACAAACTGCCGGTAGCTTTCGTCGCTCTCAATCTGCTTCTGCTCTTGCTCATACACTTCGCGCAGATATTGCAGTTTGGCCTTGTTTACTGCCACATAGTCGATTTGCGGCAGCGAGTTGAGCTGCCGTTGCAGCTCGGCGTAGTGCCGGCGCCGCTTGGCGCTGGCCAGCCGGGGAAGCTGCCGCAGGTCGGCATACTGCGGGTGCAGGGCATAGATGCTGATGCTGTTGTATGGATATGAGTCGTCCTTGGTGTGGCTGATGGTGGTGTCGTTCACGGGCAGCAGCTGTATGGCTTGCTGGCCGGTGAGGGCGGCCCAACTGGTGAACGCCGCAAGGTCG
>CALBLR010000359.1 GCA_937896015.1 uncultured Prevotellaceae bacterium
GGTCACGCGGCCCTCCTCGTTCACCTCCACGCCATACCACTCGTCGAGCGGCAGCTCGCTGCCCCAATTCTTGTTGAAGCGTTCGCCCCAATTCTTGCCGTTCAAGTCCTCGTAAATCTTCATGAGCACTTCTTTGTCGGTCATCTGACCCTTTCCTGCACATGCGGCCAAGGCAAGCGCAGCGGCTATGGCAACGGCCACAGCCATACACAGATTCTTTTTCATCTAAGTAAGTTTTGTTTAGGTTTGTAAAAAAATAGTAGCTGTTTTTCCTATTCAAAAAGTATTGTTGCAAATTTATGCGCAGTGGCTATGTTTGCATTGGTTGAAAAGTCGTAAAAATTATTCCATTTCTTAAATACTGCTTTTAAACATAGATTTGTGGCCGCTAATGCTTATCTTTATGCCTCAAAAAAAACGCACAATTAATAACGTGACTATGATTTCAGCACTGAAAAGCCAACTCACATTCGCCCTGGCCGCAGCCATTATTGCGGCAACTGCGATGGCAGCTGCCAGCACGCAATTCGGTCTGGCTGACGGCAGCAAAATCACTCTGGCCATGACCGTGGCCTGCGCTCTGCCCATGTGGGCGTATGCCAGCCGCAGTTGGGCCACGCGCGGCGGACTGTGGGCATTGCTGGCCATATCGGCGGTGGTGGCCGGCTGCTCGATGTATAACATTTGGGACTGGACGCTGCACTCGGGCGGCACGCTGGCCCACCCCGTGCTGCGTGCCGACGACAGCCACTACTATGAGTGGGCCCTATACCACTTCGACGGCAGCGGACAAAACCTGCCGGTGATGTTTCCCGGTCTGCCAGTGCTGATGATGGGCCTGTGGAGCCTGCTGGGCGTGAGCGTGGTGTGGCCCATGGCCATGAACGCGGCTTTTGTGCTGGCCGCCGTGGTGACGGCCGGCGCCGTGGCGCGGCGCGTGCTTGAAGGGCGCGTTAGCGCAAGCGGACCCGCAGTGGCGGTTGTGGCCATGGTGATGACAGGGGTACTGGCCTACTTTGTGTCGCAGGGCATACGCATACAGAAGGAAGCCATGGTGTATTTGGCCATCGGGCTGACGGGATATGCGCTGGCCGGACTGCGCCGCAGCGACAGCTTCACGGCGGCCGACTGGTGGGCGTATGCGCTGGCGTGCGTGATTCTGGCCTTCGGGCGCACCACCTACCTCTACTTTGTGATTATGGGAGTGGCCATGATGTGGGCTGGCAACGCGCGCCGCCACTGGCGCACTGCCGCCGTCCTCGTGGCCGTGGCGGCGGCGCTGATGGCCGTGGGCAACCACTTTGCCTACTACTCGGTGGAGCGGCACGTGATAATAGTGAACGGCGGCAACGAGATGCGCGAGGCCTACATCAACGACGGCGCGCAGGCGCCATACCTGCGCCTCATAGGCGACTACTTCAACTATCCCAAACTGCTGCGCGCGGCTATGCTGCCACTGACGCTGGCCGTGCAATTCATCATACCCTTCCCGTGGCTGAAAAGCGCCGTGGTGAGTGTCGACACCGTGCTGCCACGGCTGGCCTACGGGTGGTATGCCGTGGGGGCTATGGCCATATTCTACTTTGTGGCCGTGTCGTGGCGCAAGCGCGACAATCTGGGCCTTTGGGCCTGGTGGCTGGCGGCCAGCTACGCCGCCATTGCCTACATCACGGCCGGTTCGATAAGCCGCTATGTGCTGCCCTTCGAGCCGCTGATGGCCACCCTGGCCACCTATGTGCTGTGCCGGGCCGCCGAGGGCAGGCAGCGCAAGGCGCTCGCGGGCTGGCTGGCGGCGTTTGCCGTGGTGCTTGGCGCGGCGCTTGCCGTGTGCTCGCGCGTGGCATGACCACCGGCCTGCACACACAGTGCAGGCCGCAGAGGCAAAAGTTGCTTCTGCGGCCTGCGCCATTCATTTTTATTGTGTCGGCATTAATCAGCCCTCGTACACGAGCGTGCCGATGGGCTCGCCATCGATGACCTTGCGGAGGTTGCCCTTCACGTCCATGTTGAACACATAAATGGGCAGATGATTTTCCTTGGCCATCACCGTGGCGGTGAGGTCCATCACCTTAAGGCCGCGGCTGTAGATTTCATCGTAGGTGATCTTGTCGAACTTGGTGGCAGTGGGGTCCTTCTCGGGATCGGCGGTGTAGATGCCGTCGACGCGCGTGCCCTTGAGCATCACATCGGCCTCAACCTCAATGCCGCGCAAAGTGCTGCCAGTGTCGGTGGTGAAGAAAGGGTTACCCGTGCCGCACGACATAATGGCCACCTTGCCGGCCTTCATTGCCTCGATGGCCCGCCACTTGCTGTATTGCTCGCCAATGGGGAACATGCCGATGGCAGTGAACACCTGAGCCTCCTGGCCGCGAGCCTCGAGGGCCGACGACAGGGCCAGAGAGTTGATGACCGTGGCCAGCATGCCCATTTGGTCACCCTTCACGCGGTCCACGCCCTTGGTGGCGCCCGAGAGGCCGCGGAATATGTTGCCGCCGCCTATCACTATGGCCACCTGCACGCCGCGTTGCACGATTTCCTTAATCTGGTCGGCATAGTCGGCCACGCGCTGCGGGTCGATGCCATAGCCCTGCCCTCCCATCAGCGACTCGCCGCTGAGCTTGAGCAGTATGCGTTTGAATCTGTTTTCCATATTGCAATATGTGTAGTTGTGTTATTTAATATCCGCACGCAAAATTAGGCGTTTTCACCGACTTTCACAAG
>CALBLR010000360.1 GCA_937896015.1 uncultured Prevotellaceae bacterium
CGCGTGCCGAAGGTACGCTTCACAGTTTGCTGTCGAAGGAGCGTACCTTCGGCACGCATTTTTTGAGCTGATCCTCACCCCCCCCCGACAAGGCGCGCTTAAATCAGCACGCCAAAGTCGGGGGCTATCGAGAGCAGTGTGCCTTCGGCACACCTCACGGAAAGCCTTAGCTACCCGCCAACTTGCCAAATTTGCGATTTTTTCAGAGCTCACGGCATGCCGCACCCCTGCACTAAACAACTTATAATCATATAATTATATATTTCAAAGCACATAACATTAATAAAAATCCGTGTCGGCCTGTGGAATCCGTGGGAGATTCTGGGCTACAGGAAGTCGGTGATTTGCAGCTGATGGGGTGCGGAGGCTGGCCGGGCTGGACGCTGAGTGATGGCGGCGTGCTCGGAGTCGGGAATGCGACATGTGGAGCGCGCGTTGAGCCGCTCCACAAAGTGCAGCCCAATGGCGCGCGTCATGAGTATGTCGTCGTGACGGCCGCGAATGGCGCCATAGCTGCCGTTGGGCTTCAGTTCATAGCAGTTGAGCTCGTTGAGGGCCTCGTGGTCGCGCTCAACGATGCGGCCGTCGCGCACGGCGGCAATGAGGCCGTAAATCACCTGCTGCTTGGTGTGCACATTGGTCTGGAAACCCGGCTTGCCCTGACGGCGGCAATACATGTTGCCATAGCTGCGGCCAATCACGTGCATTATGTAGCGCGAGCCGTCGCCCTCGCTTGTGGCCGTCTCAAGCGTGTTGCTCTCAACCACCAGCAGGGCGTTGTCGTAGAGGCGCGCCAGCTGCGCCGCCTTCCAGGCCAGCAAGTCGTGGTCGGTGTGCCCGCGCCACTGGGCCGCCACCTGCGGCACCGAGCGCTCGGGCTCCTCGCCGCGGTCGAGCACGGCAATCACCGAGTAGTCGGCCTTTAGGCTGCGGCCGCCCACATCCACCGCCACCACATAGCGGCTGCGCAGCTGCGAGGGCTGCGGCATGGCCCACACCTTGAGGCGGCCGTTGGGGTCGGCGTGCAGGGCTATGCCCTTGAGACGCCCGTCGGAGGCAGCCACATCGCCCACAAAGGCCGGAGTGCGGCAACC
>CALBLR010000361.1 GCA_937896015.1 uncultured Prevotellaceae bacterium
GTGGTATGCAATCAAGATAAAGCCGTAGAACTCATACAGGTGGCATACGATATTGACAACGGCAAAACCTTTAAACGCGAAACGAGTGCGCTGGTCAATGCATCAGCAGCATTGCATTGCGACAAACTGACGCTGATAACAATGACATCGACACGTGACGTTGTAGTTGAAAACAAAAGTATCCGCATATATTCCGCCATTGAATGGCTTCTAAAACAAGAATGATGATTCCGTCAGATGCCTATATGAACATCTGGCGGAGCAAGTACTGTTTCCGGCAGCAGCCTCCACGGCAGATGGTAGCGGCACTTAGGGATCACACAATCACATTATTCCAAAACCCGCCTATACAGCCGTCTAAAGCGGTTTTTTGCGTTTTTTATGACATGCGTGAGGGGGCATTTTTTGCCATTGCGGGCGATTTGCACTATCTTTGTAGGTTGATACAGACCGCAATGGCCTGAACACAAAACCCAAACGCAAAACATGGCAGAAGAACAGGAACACTTCGACGGCAACCGCCAGCCTACCGACAACGGCGGATATGACAAGCTTGTGACCCTGACGCCGCGCGAGCACATACGCCGGCGTCCGGGCATGTATATTGGCAAGCTGGGCGACGGCTCGCAAAGCGACGACGGCATATATGTGCTGGTGAAGGAGGTGGTGGACAACTCCATCGACGAGTTTAACACGGGCTATGCCAAACCCTTGATCACCATCGACGTGGCCGACGGCACCGTGACCGTGCGCGACTACGGCCGCGGCATCCCGCTGAACCAGGTGAAGGACGCGTCGTCGAAAATGAACACCGGAGCAAAATACGACACCGAGAACTACAAGCGCTCGGTGGGCCTCAACGGCGTGGGCATCAAGGCGGTGAATGCGCTGTCGAGCGAGTTCTACATTCGCTCGGTGCGCGACGGCCAGTGCTCGTGGGTGCTGTATCACGAGGGTCTTGTGGCCGAAGAAAGCGGCATAGTGGCCGCCGACGAGGGCGAGGAGAACGGCACACTGGTGCGCTTCACGCCCGACGCCACCATATTCAAGAACTACGCCTACCGCGACGATGTGGTGGAGACCATGGTGCGCAACTACAGCTACCTCAACACCGGGCTCACACTTGTGCTCAACGGGCAGAAGTATCACTCGCGCAACGGCCTCAGCGACCTGGTGAAGGAGAACATGACCAGCGAGCCGCTGTATCCGCTCATGCACTTCAAGGGCGACGACATAGAGGTGGTGATTACCCATGCGGCCCAGGTGGGCGAGGAGTTCTACTCGTTTGTCAACGGCCAGCACACCACGCAGGGCGGCACCCACCAGAGCGCGTTCCGCGAGGCGGTGTCGCGCACCATCAAGGAGTTTTATGGCAAAAACTTTGAGTATTCCGACATTCGCAACGGCATTGTGGCGGCCATAAGCATCAAGGTGGAGGAGCCCACGTTTGAGTCGCAGACCAAAATCAGGCTGGGCAGCACCGAGATGTGGAAAAACGGCCCCACCATCTACAAATTTGTGAACGCATTCATAAAGAAAGAGCTTGACGACTACCTGCACAAGGACCAGGCCACGGCCGAGATCATGCTGAAAAAGATCCAGAGCAGCGAGCAGGAGCGCAAGGCAATAGTGGGCGTAACCAAGCAGATGCGCGAGCGCGCCAAGAAGACCGCGCTCAACAACAGCAAGCTGCGCGACTGCCGCGTGCACCTGAGCGACACCCGCGCGCCCAAGGACAACGACCGGCGCGAAGAGACGTCGCTGTTCATCACCGAGGGACTCTCGGCCAGCGGCTCGATAACGAAAATTCGCGACGTGGAGACGCAAGCCGTGTTCTCGCTGCGAGGCAAGCCGCTCAACACCTACGGCCTCGAGCCGGTGAAGGTGTACAAAAATGAGGAATTCGGACTGCTGCAGGCCGCACTCAACATCGACGACGGCATCGACAAGCTGCGCTACAACAAGGTGATTGTGGCCACCGATGCCGATGTCGACGGCATGCACATACGCCTGCTGCTGCTCACCTACTTCCTGCAATTCCACCCCGAGCTGATAAAGACGGGGCACCTCTACATACTGCAGACGCCGCTGTTTCGCGTGCGCAACAAGAAGGAGGCCAAGCGCAAGAGCCGCGCCGCCGGCAAGGAGGCCAAGAAGCAGAAGGTGGAGACGTATTACTGCTACAGCGACGAGGAGCGCGTGAACGCCATCAACAAGCTGGGCGACAATGCCGAAATCACCCGATTCAAGGGCCTTGGCGAGATTTCGCCCGATGAGTTTGCCGACTTCATAGGGCCCGACATGCGCCTCGACCGCGTGCAGCTGCGCAAGGAGGACTCGGTGAAAGAGCTGCTGGCCTTCTACATGGGCAAGAACACCATGGAGCGCCAGGAGTTTATTATGGACAACTTGATTATTGAAGACGATGAAGACATCACA
>CALBLR010000362.1 GCA_937896015.1 uncultured Prevotellaceae bacterium
TTCCAGTTATATGGAAGTAATGGATACCTTTGAGTTTGTACTCGAGATTGTGGCCACGCTGTTTTATGCCATCAGCGGCATACGCCTGGCCGCTGTCAAGAAGTTTGACTGGTTTGGAGCCTATTCCATAGGCTTTATCACAGCCATAGGTGGCGGCACCATGCGCGATGTGTTTCTGGGCATCAACCCGTTTTGGATGCTCAATCCATGGTATGCCATAGCCACGGTGGCCGGCCTTGTGGTGGTGATAGCCTTCCGCAAATATCTGGTCAAGCTCGAAGGCACATTCTACATATTCGACGCATTCGGCCTGGCGCTGTTTGTGGACGTGGGCATCTACAAGACCCTTATGATGGGCTACCCCATGTGGGTGGCGCTCATCATGGGCACCATCACTGGCGCCATGGGCGGTGTGCTGCGCGACATCTTCATCAACGAGGAGCCACTGGTGTTCCGCAAAGAGATTTATGCCACCGCATGCATTGCCGGCGGCATCCTCTATTGGGTGATAGGCCTGCTGGGCGGCACCAGCATAGCGCAGCAAATGGCTTGTGCCGTGCTTGTGATAGTGCTGCGCTATCTGGCCGTGCGCCACAACTGGTCGTTCCCGATAATGCAGGACTGATGTGGTAGTATAGTGGACATCGACAAAAGAAAAACGATAGGACTGCAATGAACATAGATAAAGGCAAAGCTCGCACCACGGGCATTCAGCTGCTCAAGTATGGTGTGATAGGCGCAAGCAACACTCTCATAACACTGGTGGTGTTCTATCTGCTGAACACCTGCCTTGGCCTGGCCTACGGCATTTCAAACGTGGTTGGCTATGTGTTGGGCGTGGTCAACAGCTTTGTGTGGAATCGCAACTGGGTGTTTCACACAAAGCGCAACCTCAGGCGCGAGGCCACATTGTTTGTGGTGGGCTTCCTGCTGTGTCTCGGCTTGCAGCTCGCGGTCAGCTGGGTGTTGCTTGAAGGCGTGGGCATGAAAGACATGCAAGTCAGCTGGCTCCCCATGAAAAAGTCGGGCCAAAACATAGTGATGCTCATTGCCATGGTCGTCTACACCATTGCCAACTACGTCTACAACCGCATGGTCACCTTCAAAGCCGAATAGCACCAGCGTTAAAGCATTGATTTTAAGTGAATTGATATGGGAACACGCATGCTGCGTATCCCGCTATGTTGCTGGTCATAAGCTGATTAAGTTGAAATAAGCGAAAACCTTAAACCCTCAACTTTAACCTCTAAAATGCCTACGACTGGGCGCGATACTGGTTGGGAGTCATGCCCACATGCGTCTTGAAAAAGCGTGTGAAGTGCTGCGGATAGTTGAACCCCAGCCCATAGGCTATTTCGCTGATGCTCTTCGATGTGTCGAATATCCGCTCCTTGGCAAGGCTCACCACATGGCTTTGTATGAATTCCAGCGCCGATCTCCCCGTCTCCTTCTTCACAAGGTCGCCAAAGTAGTTGGCCGACAGATTCAGCTCTTGCGCGCATTGCGCCACAGTGAGCATCCCGTGCAGCTCGGGGTTGCCGCTGCGGTAGTAGTCATACACCAACCGCTCAAACCGTGTGATCACATCGGCATTAACCCTCTCGCGCGTAATAAACTGGCGGTCGTAGAAGCGCACACAGTAGTTCAGCAGCAGCTCGATGTTGCTCACTATCAGCTGGCGGCTGTGCTTGTCGATGGCGTGCTGCAGCTCTTGCCTGATGTTGGCCAGGCACTCGGTGACTATGTTGCGCTCCTGCTGCGATATGTGCAGTGCCTCGTGCACGTCGTAGGAAAAAAAGTTGTAGTCGTGAATGTTGCGCCCCAGTTGTGTGCCGCGCAGCAGGTCGGGGTGGAACGCCAGCGCATAGCCTTTGGGCTCAACGGGCACAGGCGGCTGCTTCACATCCAGCACCTGCCCCGGCGCCAGAAACAGCAGCGTGCCCTCCTGGAAGTCATACATGTTGCGCCCATACAAAAT
>CALBLR010000363.1 GCA_937896015.1 uncultured Prevotellaceae bacterium
CGCTGCTCACTATCACCACGCGCTCGCTGTTGCGCTCGGTTATGGAGCGGGTTACAAACTGGCCGTTGCGCAGGTGCACGGTCGACTTCCCCGGGGCCTTGGCTGCCGCCTGGGTCGATGCCACTATGGCCGCTGCTGCGGCTGTGGCGAATAAAATGCGTTTTAGTCTCATAATTCCTTTCGCTTTTGTTGAAGTTGATTATTGTTTGGAGGCCTGCCGCTGCTTGTGTGCCTCGATTGCGAGGCGCTCGACGGCAGCTGGAAAATATCGGTATTCAAGCTGGTGCACCCTTTCGGCGAGGCTTTGCGGCGTGTCGGTGGCAAGCACGGGGCAGCTGTGCTGCTCCACAATGGTTCCGCCGTCGACCTCGGCAGTAACCAGGTGAATGGTGATGCCCGACTGCGTGTCGCCGCTGGCCAGCACCGCCTCGTGCACATGCATGCCCCACATGCCCTTGCCTCCATGGCGCGGAAGCAGCGATGGGTGCAGGTTCACAATGCGGCCGCTGTAGGCGCTCAGCAGCGGTTCGCGCACCATGGCCAGAAATCCGGCCAGCACCACAAGGTCCACATTGCTCCCGGCCAGGGCGCGCGCTATGCCGTCGGGCTGCTTCCACTCGTCGCGCCCGCGCACTTCCACGGCGATGCCCAGGGGTTTCAGCCGCTCGATTACGGGTGCTGTGGCCACATTGGTCATCACAGCGGCCACCTGCACAGTGCTGCGCTGTGCGAAATATTTCACCAGCCGCTCGGCATTGGTTCCGTTGCCCGAGGCCAGAATAGCTATGCGAGGTTTGTTTTGTGTCATTGCTTGTTACGTGTGTTTTTTTAGAAAGTTTGCATATCCACAAGGTGCTTGTAGGCGCCGCCTTGCTCCATTAGCTGCGCATGGGTGCCTCGCTCAATTATTTTGCCGTCTTGCACCACGCATATCAGGTCGGCGTTTTTAATGGTGCTCAAGCGGTGCGCAATCACCAGTGTGGTGCGGTTGCGCATCAGGTTGTCGAGGGCCTCCTGCACCAGGTGCTCACTTTCGGTGTCGAGGGCCGATGTGGCCTCGTCGAGGATGAGAATGGGCGGATTTTTCAGGATGGCGCGGGCTATGCTTATGCGTTGGCGCTGGCCGCCGCTCAAGTTGCATCCGCGGTCGCCTATGCAGGTGTCAAATCCCTGCTCGCTGGCCATTATAAAGTCGTAGGCGTTGGCAATGCGTGCCGCCTCCTCCACCTGCTCGCGTGATGCTTGCTCCACGCCGAAGGTGATGTTGTTGTAGAATGAGTCGTTAAACAAAATCGCCTCCTGGTTCACGTTGCCCATCAGGGCGCGCACGTCGGCCACGCGGTATTCGCGCAGGTCGTGGCCGTCGATGCTTATCGAGCCCTCCTGCACATCGTAGAAGCGTGGCAGCAGGTCGGCCAGTGTGGTCTTGCCGCTGCCGCTTTGGCCCACGAGGGCCACCGTCTGGCCGCGACGAATTTCGAGCGACACTCCGTCGATCACCCACTGCTCGCCATAGCGGAAGCGCACGTTGCTGAAGCTGATGCCTTGGCGCATCTCTGTCAGCTCGATGGGGCGCACGGGGTCTTTTATCGGGTTTTGTGCTTGCAGAATTTTGTCGATGCGCTGCATCGACGCCATGCCGCGCTGAATCGAGTAGCTGGCTTTGCTGAAGTCTTTGGCGGGGTTGATGATGCTGTAGAAAATCACCATATAGTAGATAAACGACGGCGCCGTGATGCTGCTGTTGCCGTCGAGAATCAGCGTGCCGCCAAACCACAGCACTATGGCAATGGTGGCCGTGCCCAGAAACTCGCTCATGGGGTGGGCCAGCTCATAGCGGCGGTTCATGCGGCGCGATGTGTTGCGGAATTTCTCATTCTCCTCGCTGAAGCGGCGTCGCACCTTGCCCTCGGCATTGAAGGCCTTGATCACGCGCAAGCCTCCCAGAGTCTCTTCGATGTTGCTGAGCAGCACGCCCAACTGCGTCTGCACCTCCAGCGACACGCGCTTCAGCCGCTTGCCCACCTTGCCCATCACCAGCCCGGCCAGCGGCAGCAGCACCAGCACAAACACGGTGAGCTGCCAGCTCACCACTATCATCATCACCAGGCACACCACAATCATGATGGGGTTCTTGAACATCATGTCGAGCGACGACATTATGGAGTTTTCCACCTCGGTCACATCACCGCTCATGCGCGCCATCACGTCGCCTTTGCGTTCGTTGCTGAAGAAGCCTATGGGCAGGCTCACAATCTTGTTGTAGATTTGGTTGCGCAGGTCGCGCACCACGCCGGTGCGTATGCCTATCATGAAAAATGCGCTCAGGTAGGCGCTGCCCGTTTTCAGCCCGGTCATAAACACCAGCGCCAGCGCTATGCTTGCAAGTGCGGTCGACGGGCCGTATTGCGCTATGATGCACTGCACGGCATAGTAGAAGTCGTTGACCACCACCGTCTTCACATTGGCGCTGCCCCAGGCCATGAATGTGTAGGTGGTTTGGTTTATGCCAAACAGCATTTCCAGAATCGGGATTATCAGCGCGAATGAAAACAGGGTGAGGAATGCCGCCAGCACGTTGAACAGCACGTTCAGCGCCAGCAGCTTCTTGTAGGGTGGCACAAAGCGCGCCAGCAGTTTGAAGAATCCTTTCATTTATCGAGAGTGTATATTGTTTTGCCGGGGCGGAAGCCCCCATCAAATTGGCAAAGTTACAAAACATTCGCCACAATCAAAACTTCCGCCTCCAAAACCGCTTGGCATCGGTAATCATGGTAGGAGAATCTTTAATTTGGCCACAGTACGGGTGTCGAGTGCACGCTACCTTTGCAACGTGTAATCAAAACAAGCATTAGTTATGAAGACTTTAATTGTTTATTTCTCGTTTACGGCTGGCAACACAAGACGCATAGCCGAGAAAATCCAAAGTGAGGTGGGTGGCGACCTGGTGCGGCTGCTCACGGTGCAACCCTATCCGTCTGATTATGAGGTGGCCGTCAGCCAGGGCCACAGCGAGGTCAACAGAGGGTTCAAGCCCGAATTGCAGCCCATTGGAAAAGAGGTTAAGGACTATGACCGAATTATTTTGGGCACTCCCACTTGGTGGTACAAGATGGCGCCGGCGGTGCTGTCGTTCCTTTCATCCAACGACTTCACTGGCAAGGTGGTGGTGCCATACATGACCGATGCCGGCTGGCCGGGCAGTGTGCTGGCCAACATCACCGAGATAGCCCGCCGCAAGGGTGCCACGGTGCAAAACGCGCATGAGTTCCGCTTCAGCGCCGATGCGCGCCACTACGACCGCATGACCACGCCCGAAAGTGAACTCAACCAGTGGATTGGCTCGCTTAAGCGGCAGTGATGCCCCCACAGTAAGGCGGGGTGTAGCAGGGGGGGCGTTTGTCGATGAAATCGCGGCGGCGGTATATCTTTTTTGCCGGAGTGGAATGCAATTGTTACCTTTATGCTATGAAAAAGGCTTGGCAGGTTGCCGTGCCTAAAAACGATTATCGATGAATAAACTACTCTCAATAATTGCATTGGCGGCAGCGCTGCTTGCTCCGCTGGCTGCACGCGCGGCCACGATTAATGGCATTGTGGTTGATGGCGCCGACACCACCGAACTCGTGGGCGCCACGGTGAAACTGCTGCGAGCCACTCCCGACAGCACGTTTGTGGCCGGCACGGCCACCGATGCCCATGGCGTGTTTAACCTGCGCAATGTGCCGCGCGGCAAATATTACCTTAAGTTCAGCTATCTTGGCTACTCCGACGCAGTGCGCCGCGTGAGCGTGGAGGGCCGCGACGTCAACATTGGCGCTGTGGAGCTTGGCACGGGCTCGATACGCCTCAAGGAGGCCGTGGTGGTGGGCGTGAAGACCCCTATCACCGTAAAGGAGGACACTGTGGAGTATAACGCCGACACCTACAAGACGCAGAGCAACGCCGTGGTGGAAGACCTGCTGAAGCGTCTGCCGGGCGTGGAGGTGGGCAGCGACGGCAAGGTCACGGCCAATGGCAAGTCGGTCACCAAAATTCTGATCGACGGCAAGGAGTTTTTCAGCGACGATCCCACTGTTGCCTCTAAAAACATTCCGGCCGACATGGTCGACAAGCTGCAGGTGATTGACCGCAAGAGCGACTTGGCACGCCTCACGGGCGTTGATGATGGCGAAGACGAGACGGTGATAAACCTGACGGTGAAAAAAGGCATGAACAACGGCTGGTTTGGCACCGCCACGGCAGGCTATGGCACCGACAGCCGCTATATGGGCAACGTGATGGCCAACTACTTCAGCGGCGGCAACCAGCTGACCCTGATGGGAGGTGGCAACAACACCAACAACCTGGGCTTCACCGACGGTGGCGCATCGCGCTTCCAGCGCTTTGGCGGCAGCAACGGCATCACCACATCGCAGAATGCCGGCATCAACTTCAATGTGGGCTCGCGCGACAGCGAGCGTCTGCGCATAGGCGGCGATGTGATGTATTCGCACAGCGACCGCGATACACGCTCGTCGCGCGACCGCACCTATTTGTTTCCCGACAGTGCCAGCTACTACCGCTCGGCATCGCTCTCGCGCGACAAAGGCCACAACGTGCGCGGCGACTTCCGCATCAAGTGGGAGGTGGACTCGCAAAACACCCTTGAGTTCCGTCCAAACTTCTCGTTTAACTTCAGCAACAGCACCAAGAGCGACTCTTCGATGACACGCGCGGGCGATGCGGCTCTCTCCCCCGTCAACCGCAGTCTCAGCTCGTATGCCAACCACGGCAGCAGCTATGAGGCCGCCGGCCAGCTGGTGTGGAACCGCAAGGTGAAGTCGCACCCCGGACGCAGCTACAGTGCGCAGCTGCGCTACAGCTACTCCAACGTGGACGAGGACGGCAACACCTACACCCGCAACACATATTTCCTTAAGTCAGACCCCGATGAAACCATCGACCAGATATATGACAACCACCGCCTCACCAACGGCGTGAACGGCCGCCTCACGTGGACTGAGCCGCTGGGCAGTGTGAGCAACGCGCGCTTCCTGACCGTGGCCTACAGCGCCAACTACCGCGTGAGCAAAGCCAACAAGGCCGTCTACGACATTACGCGCCAGCCTTCGGCACAACCTGTGCCCGGCATCAACTGGCTGATGGCCGACCTGCTGCACGACGCCAGTTTCACATCATACATTGGCCAGCAGTATGGCAGCTATGCGCTCACCGACGGCACGGTGCTGAGCCAAATCATCGACAGCGAGCTTGGCCCAGAACTCGAGCGCACGTTCAACGAGAGCCAAAGCAATAATTTCCGCAACCGATATTTCAACCAATCGATGCAGATAGGCTTCCGCCAGGTGCGCAAGGCCTACAACCTGAACTTGGGCTTCACCGTGCAGTCGGCCATGTCGGCAAGTGAGAACCTGCTCAACTCGCTGCGCACCATCCCTTCGCGATGGGTGTGGAGCGTGGCCCCGTATGCACGCCTGCGCTACAAGTTCTCAAAGACGCGCAGCCTGGCGTTTGACTACCGCATGCGCTCCAGCCAGCCGTCGCTCACCAAGTTGCAGCCTGTGGCCGATGTTTCCAATCCGCTCAACATCGTGATTGGTAACCCTGAACTCAAGCCCACGTTCACCCATCGCATCAACGCCCGCTACAGCGACTTCAACCAAGGAGCGCAGCGCAGCATAATGGCCATGATGAATGTGAACTTTGAGCAAAACAGCATCATTTCCAAGACCGACTACAACTCCACCACCGGCGGCCGCACCACCACCTACACCAACGTTGGCGGGGTGTGGGACGCCATGGGCATGAACATGTTCAGTTTCCCATTTGGACCACAAAAAACGCTCTACTTCACCAACCACCTGTTTGCGCGCTACTCGCAGACCAAGGGATACAACAACGGCAAGTATAACCGCAGCGCCACGGCCAGTGTCAGCGAGTCGCCCGGTTTGGCTTTCCGCAACGGCGTGTTCGACATCGAGTTGCGCCCGCGCTACAGTTTCCAGACCACCCACAACACTGTCCAGGCGTCGGGCAACCGCAATATCCACACCTATGGCGGCATGCTCAACGCCACCGTGAGCGCACCGTTTGGTCTGGTGGTGAGCACCGACCTCAGCTACAGCGCCACATCGGGATACGCCAGCGGCTACAACACGCGCCAGTGGCTGTGGAACGGTTCGGTGGGCTACCAGTTTCTGCGCGACAAGCAGGCGTCAATCCAGCTGTCGGTCTACGACATTCTGGGGCAGCGCAAAAGCGTGAACCGCAACACCACCGCCAGCTATATCGAAGATGTGGCCTACAACTCCCTCTCGCGCTATGGCATGTTGTCGTTCACCTACCGCTTCACCACATTCAAGAAGGGGCAGCAGCCCAAGGACCGCCGCGACGACGGCGACCATCCAGGTCCGCGCCGCGGCTTCGGCGGCCGTCCGCCCATGGGGCCGCCTCCAGGCCGCTTTTAGGTGAATGGAAAGAAATAAGACCGCTTTTCCTTGCGCCGCAGGGCGCTACGGAAAGGCGGTTTTTTCCTGTTTGTTGTGCCGGTTTTGAGCGCTGGTGGCTGTTAAGCCATGCTCAGCTCAAAGTCTTTGATGAATTGGTTGAAGTCGGGGTTGCTTTTGCGCAGGTTTTCCACTATCTCTCGGTCGGTGAGCACGGTGGGTCGTGGCCCGCCTTTGCGCAGCTTCACGTCGATGGCAAGCATGTCGTTGCTCACGGCATTGCGCAGAAAGGTCAGCAGGTTGCGCATGCTGTCTTCCATAAATTCCACTTGGGCATCGTTGTCAACTTCAATTTG
>CALBLR010000364.1 GCA_937896015.1 uncultured Prevotellaceae bacterium
CATGGCGGCCGGCAGCCACAATGACTTATTCACTCGTTTCATGTTCGGACTGGGCTATGTAGGGTGAGTTTTCGGGCTTATAGTTGCCGCTCTTAAGGTATTCGTAGATGCGGATGCATGCCCAGGCGTCGATGGCGGCATATTGCTGCTGCGCCTCGGTGAGGGTGTCGGCCTCCCAGTTGGTGAGTCGCTGACCCTTTGATATTTTCTGCTGGAATAGGATGGCGTAGATCTTTTGCAGGCTTATGTCGGCAATGTGGTAGTCGCCCACGATAGTCTGCAGGTCGACGAAGCCGGCTGGCTTCAGGTTGCTGATTTTGTGCAGCTGGTTGAAGTCGTCGTGCAGCGAGAGGCCTATTTTCAGGCAACGGTTGTCGGCAAGATACTCAGCGAGGCTGAGCGGCACGCCTATTTTGTTGGTTCTGAACAGGAAGCACTCATCGTGGGTGGACAGCTGCAGCAGGGCCACCTTGTGCGACTGGCCTTTGCGGAATGCGGGACGCGTTTCGCTGTCGAAGCCCACTATGGGGCTTTTGCGCAGTATGGCCACGGCAGCATTCACTTTGAGCATGGTGTCGATAACATAGACATCACCGCCAAAGGTGACGCGCGGCATTTCGCTGACCACCGACTTGTCGATGGATATTTTAAAATTAGGATTCATAAGAAAACACAATGTGTGATATGTGTACCAATAAAGCCTTGCGTTAGTCGCAACGCGCTTGTCTTAATACGTTACAAAATTAAGCAAAAGCCTACAAAGAAAAAAGCGTTTACGCGGGCTTTTTGGCGCGGGAAGGGAGAAAAGAAAAAACTCTCGGGCTGCGGCATGCAATCCGAGAGTTGAATTATAGTGCAATTGTTTTGTATTGCTTGGGGAGTGAGAGCTTTATTTCAGGGCCTCGTCAACCTTGTCGTTGGGCACCATTTTCTCCTGAAACACATAGGCACCAGTCTTGGGCGAGCGCACCATCTTGATAACCTTGCTATATGTACGTCCTTCACCAGTTTGAAGGGTTGCGACTGTTTTCTTTGCCATGAGTCAAAAATATTATTTAATTTCTTTGTGTACGGTTACACGTTTCAAATAGGGGTTGTATTTCTTCAGCTCCAGACGTTCGGGAGTGTTTTTGCGGTTCTTGGTTGTGATATAACGTGACATTCCGGGCACACCGCTGGCCTTCTGTTCAGTGCATTCGAGAATCACTTGAACGCGATCACCTTTTGATTTCTTCGACATAATCTAATAAATTTCTTACTTTGCTAATGTTTTGATTTCAGTTAAATGACCCTCTTTGGCTGCCTTCTTGAGCGCTGCATCAAGACCCATGCGATTGATGTTGCGAAGACCTGCAGCAGACACTGTGAGACGAATCCACTGACCCTGCTCAACCCAATAGAATTTGCGGTTGGACACATTAACGTTGAATTTACGCTTTGTTCTTCTTTTAGAGTGCGACACGTTGTTACCGGTGATCGCCTTCTTGCCTGTGATTTGACAAACTTTTGACATAGTCGTTATTTTTCCGTTTTTTTTAATTCTCTTATTCGACTTCAAGGAAGCTACTTATTCCGCGCAGCAGTACAATATTCCAGGGCTTCACCGCACCGTGGCTGCCACTGTCGAGTGTGAGAAAGCACCGCTGTGGCGCGGCCGGGCCGCTGAAGCTATTTAATATCGTCCTACGCTTTATGCCTCGACATTAGCATCATAATCGGGGGCATCGAAGTTTCAACGATCATGTCACAGAACAGGACTAACGGGAAGTTCGTTGCATTCCTGCCTTGAAATCGACTGCAAAGATAGCAAATATTTTTCACACTGCAATAGCCTGGCGCGGCAAAAAACCTTGCAATTTGCTTAATCACACAAAATTGAACGCCTCATCGGCACCGGTGCGTGGCTACTTGCCGCTTTCGCGAAGCAGCTTGAGCAGCATTTTCAGCACTTCGGTGGTGGCGCGGTCGATAACGCGGCTGCGGTCGCCTGGCAGGTGGGCGCAGTGCGTCACCACCCTATCGCCGCATTTGGCTGCCATCCACACTGTGCCCACGGGCTTGTCGGGCGTGCCTCCACCGGGGCCGGCTATGCCCGATGTGGACACGGCGCAGTCGGTGCCCAGCAGCTGGCAGGCACCGCGCACCATCTGGGCCACCGTGGGCTCGCTCACGGCCCCCACGGTGTCGAGCACCTCGCCAGGCACGCCCAGCAGCTGGCGCTTGATGCGGTTGCAGTATGACACCACGGTGCCCACAAAATACTCCGAACTGCCAGGCACCTCGGTAATGACGTGGGCAATATTGCCGCCCGTGCAACTTTCGGCCGACGCCAGCGTGAGGCCGCGCTCGCGCAGCATCTGGCCTATGACCTCAGGCAGCGAGTGGTCGCCGTCGCACACTATGGCATCGCCAAGAGTGGCGTGCAGACGCTCGGTGAGGCTGTCCATTTGGGCAGAAAGCCGCCCCTTGCTGTGCGACATGCCCGACAGACGCAGGCGAATGATGCCTGGCTTTGGCAGGTAGGCAAGGTGTATGCCCTGCGGCAGCGAGTTCTCAAAATCGCTGAGCGCGATGGCGAGGTCGGACTCGGTGTAGTCGATGACCACAAATGTGCGGTATTCGATGTCGATGTCGCTGCTGAAGCGCTTGATGAGCTGCGGAATCACGGCACGCTGCATCATGGTTGCGGTTTCGTGCGGCACTCCGGGCATCGACACCAGCACCTTGCCGTTGCGCTCAAACCACATTATGGGCGCGGTGCCCACCTCGTTCTGAATCACGCGGCAGCACGAGGGCACCATGGCCTGGCTGGCTGTGAGGCTGTTCATGGCGAGGTGGCGGCGTTCAAACACCTTGCCGACATTTTTCCTGGTAGCCTCGTCGAGCACCAGCGTGCCGCCAAAGTAGTCGCACAGAGTCTGCTTGGTGATGTCGTCTTTGGTGGGGCCGAGGCCGCCTGTCATTAGCACCACATCGGTCTGCGCCATAGCCTCGGTAACGGCCTTGCCTATTTCCTGCCTGTCGTCGGCCACCACCCTGACGCTTTTCACTTTCCAGCCAAACGGCGTGAGGTGGCGCGCAATCCAGCCTGAATTTGTGTCGGTGACCTGCCCTATGAGCAGTTCATCGCCTATTGCAATTATCGAAACTTCCATGAATTATTTGTTCGTTTTGTTGATTTCTGAATTAATGGCCGTTATGCGCTGGGCCAGTGCGGGGTGTGAATACTCAAACCACACCACCCACGGGTGAGGGGTGAGATTGGACAGCGACTGGGCCGACAGCTTCTTGAGTCCGGCCACAAGGTCGGGGCCATAGCCGGCGCGCACGGCAAAGGCATCGGCGGTGCGCTCGCAACGGCGCGAATATGAGTTGAACACGGGCGACAGCACCGCGTCGAGAGGCGAAATGAGCAACCCGAATGCCACAAGCGACAGAATGAACGACCACCCATCATAGCCAAGCGCCACCGAGAATGCCGGGCTGGACAGCACCAGCGAAAACAGATAGAGGTAGACTGCCACTTGCGCTATGGAGGCCGCAAGCGACTTGACGATGTCGTGATGGCGGTAGTGCCCCACCTCGTGCATCAGCGTGGCCACTATCTGCCGGGTGGCGAGCTGGTCGGCGAGGGTGTCGTAGAGCACGATGCGCTTTTTGGCGCCGAAGCCGGTGAAATAGGCGTTGGCCTTGGTGCTGCGCTTCGACCCGTCGATCACATAAATGTTGCTGATATTGAAATTGACTGAAGCCGCTGCTGCCTCGATGGCGGTGCGCAACTCGCCCGCGGGCAGTGGCGTCTGCTTATTGAACAGCGGCACTATGAGGTTGGAATAAAACAGCGTGAAAAAGGTCATCACCGCGGCACACGCCACAGTGCCCCACAGCCACAGCCCGCTGCCCACACAGCTGTAGATGCAATAGAGCAAATCGGTCAGACCAATCGTAAGGACCATCGACAGAGCAGTACTCTTAACCGCGTCGGCCACAAAGCGCCGGCGCGTGGAGCGGTTGAAGCCAAAGCGCTCCTCAATCACAAAAGTTGAGTAGTAGCTGAATGGCGCGTCAAGCAGGCTTGTGGCCACACACAGCGTGGCCACGAAGCAAGACATGGCCGCATAGCCGCTGCCCAGCCAGCCGACACACTTGCCCCAATACCAGCCGAAGGCCCCAGTGAGCAGCAGAGCCAGGGCAACACAGAAGTCAAACAGACGCGAGATGCGCCCCACCCTGCTGTTGGTTTTCTCATATGCTTGCTGGCGGGCATACTCGCCGGCGTCGTACACATCGGCCACCACGCTTGGCACGGGATGGGTCATGTAGCGTGCATTGAGCCACGACAGCAGTGACGACTTGGCCAAGTCGAGCGCCAAGAGGCATACGAGCAAAAGCAATGCTGCATTCATCGGGCCAAAGTTTCTTTTAAATCGTTACACGTGCAAACGGCGGCAGCGTAACATCACAATACTTGCCGTCGAGATACTTAAAGTAGCCGGCCACGGCTATCATGGCGGCATTGTCGGTGGTGAAAAGACGCTTGGGGATGAACGCCTTGATGTGATGCCGGTCGGCATAGTCCTGCACGGCATTGCGCACACCCGAGTTGGCCGACACTCCGCCGCCTATTGCTATCGTCTTGATGCCCGACTGCTTTATTGCCTTCGAGAACTTGTCCATTAGAATGTCGATGATGGTCTTCTGCAGCGAGGCGGCAAGGTCGGCCTTGTTTTCCTCGATGAAGTTGGGGTTGAGCTTCAACTCGTCGCGCAGCGTGTAGAGAAACGACGTCTTGAGGCCGCTGAAGCTGTAGTTGAGGCCGGGAATGTGCGGCTTTGAGAACTTGAAGCGCGTGGCATCGCCCTCGGCCGCCAGGCGGTCGATGACCGGGCCGCCCGGATAAGGCAGGCCCATCGACTTGGCGCACTTGTCAAAGGCCTCGCCGGCAGCGTCGTCGATGGTTTGGCCAAGAATTTCCATGTCGTTTGGCGCATTCACCTTCACTATTTGCGAGTTGCCGCCCGAAATCAGCAGGCACAAGTACGGGAACTCAGGCACTTCGGTGCTGTCGTCCTCCTTGATGAAGTGCGACAGCACGTGACCATGCAGGTGGTTGACATCTACCAGCGGCACATTGAGCGCAAGGGCAAGGCCCTTGGCGAATGAAGTGCCCACATGCAGCGAGCCGGGCAGACCCGGACCGCGTGTGAAGGCTATGGCACTGATGTCCTCCTTATTGATTCCAGCCTGGCGAATGGCCTCCGACACCACAGGCACAATGTTTTGCTGATGGGCGCGCGAGGCCAGCTCGGGCACAACACCGCCATAGGCCTCATGCACCTTTTGGCTGGCAATGACGTTAGACAAAAGCACGCCGTCGCGAATCACGGCGGCCGAAGTGTCGTCGCACGACGACTCAATTCCCAATATTATAGTACTCATAGATGTTCTGCTTTTTGCTATTGATCTTGATTGTTGGTGCAAAGTTACGAATTTTTCCTTTTGCGCGGCTCGGCTAAAAGCGGATTCCGGCGGTGAGGGTGAGGTCTTCAACCGAATTGAAGAAGCTGTAGCGGTGGCTTATGTACCAGTGGCCGTCCATAACGAAGTGGGCGCCGTAGAAAAAGTTTTTGCGGTTGCGCACAAGAGCCAGTTTCAGCCTTATGCTGGCCGAGAGCATGTCTTTCTTGCCCTCAATTGAGTTGGGGAATGAGTGGCGGTAGCCAATAGACGGCATGGCCGTGACATTAAACAGCCAATTGGGGCGGAACACCCAGTTGTAGCCGTAGCCGGCCAGCAGCGAATAGTCGCGGTAGCGGAAGCGGTAGTTGCGGGTGGTGTCGGGCAGAAACGTCTGCATGGCGGAGTCGAGCCGCGCGAAGTCCATGCCCACATCCTGGTGCGAGAAATGAAAGCCGAATATCAGCGACCCAGCACTCTTCTTCTGATATTTCGAGAAGCAGTAGGCCGCTGCCTGCGCATAGCGCTTGTTGTTGATAAAATAGTAGCCATATAATCCGTATGACTCACGGCTGAGGCCGGTGAAGCGCTTGTCAATCCAGTGGCCATCATCATAGTCGCCAAATCGGTGGATGTTGGCGTTGCCGGTGTTTTTATGGAAGTAAGCGTCAAACGCCATGCGGGCGCAGGTGAACGAGAACTCCAGCTTGTGGTGCTTGGTGGCCTTGCCTGTGACGAGGTTGTCGATATCGATCATATAGCTGGCGCTGACTGCCATGAACGCGAGCTGGGCTCCGACGTTGGTCGAGATGTTGGAGTTCATGGCCACAGGCATTTTGTCTTTGCCAAAGTGGCCCACATAGGTGTCGATCCAGTCGTTGTTTTTAAGCATGAACTTCCAGTTCTTGCCGCTGCCCACCACATAGGCGGTGTCGTAGGAGTTGAATGTGCGGTCGCCCCACTTGTACACCTTCACGCAGAACCCGAGGAACTTTGGATAGTGCA
Source organism: uncultured Prevotellaceae bacterium (assembly GCA_937896015.1). Taxonomy (GTDB): domain Bacteria; phylum Bacteroidota; class Bacteroidia; order Bacteroidales; family Muribaculaceae; genus Sodaliphilus. Next base: position 6,463 of record CALBLR010000364.1, read on the forward strand.
CTGTGGTGTCGTTGAGGTTGAGCTTGCCGTGCATCATGGCCCGCTTCCAGTATTTTGCGTCGCGCACAGTGTCGAACGGCTCGTTGAGCTTGCGGTCGATGCTGCTCTTGATGCTCTTGAACGGGTTCTTGGCCGCGCCGCCAAATGCGGTGAGCAATGCGCCAAGCATGATTAATATTAACGCCTTTCTTCTCATTGATTTGTGTGAACTGTGTCGCTTTTGTGCGGTCGTGCCACGGTGGCTCGGCGCACCGAATCGGCCTTGGCCGCGCGCCTGGGGCGGAAATTTATCAAGCGGTCGAAGTCGTGCTTGAACACTATGCCCACGCCCTGGGTGGTCATGGCATTGCGCACGTAGTAGTTCTGATCGTTGAAGTGGTTGTAGGCCTTGAGCCTTATGGTGCCGCGCTTATTGATGAGATACTCGATGTCGAAGTCGCCTATAAAGTTGGAATTGCGGGTGTTGAATGTGTTGTCGCGGTAGCCGAAGTTGCCGTTAAACAGCAGGCGGTTGTTCAGCAGCTGGCTCGACAGCGCCAGGTCGACCTCCATGTCGGAGAAGTCGCCTTTGTTCGACCTGAAGTTGGGCGCAACGGTCCACTTGTCGCTTATCTGGCCCAAGATGTTGCTGAGCTGCGACGATATGGTGGACGAGGCCACGGAGGTGAACTCGTTGTTCGACTTGTTGTTGGCCATATAGTCGGGCGTGTAGAAGCGGTTGAGGGCAAGCAGATAGATGATTTGGCGGTTCATCATGTCGTCGGTGCTTATCACGCTCTTGATTTTGCGCACGGCGTCGGACGTGAGCGTGGGAAACTCGAGGTCGAATGCGATGTCGGGCTGGCTGACCACACCCTTGGCCTTGAGCACGGCGTAGACGGGCACGCTGGTGCGGTTCAGCTCCTTGTCGTCGGCAAACGACTGGTCGATGTCGAGGATGTTGGCGTTGAGCGAATATATGGCGTCAATGTCGAGCACTGCCGAATAGGGATCGCCGTTGAAGCTGATGCTGCTGCCGTTGCGAATGGTGAAGTCCTTGATGATGATGTCTTGCAGCGTGAAGTTGTAGTTGCCGCGGTCGAGGGTGTACTTGCCATACATTTCAAACTTGTCGTCGGCATTGTTGTAGGCCAGGCGCAGGTTGCCCGAGCCGGTGGCCTTGATTTTGTCGCCGCCCACGGGGTCCATGAGCAGCACCAGTTGCGCGTCGGGGGTGATGTCGCCCTGCAGGTTGATTGAGTAGATTGTGGGGGCCGACTCCTCCTTGGCTTTGTTGCGCTCCACCAGCAGGCGCACCGACTCGGGTATGGAGTCGGCCGGGGTTGCAGGCTTGGGTTTCTTGCCGCTCACTGCGTCGCGGTCGCGGAATGTGATGAAGCTGTATTGACTGGCCTCCTCGGCATCCGACAGCTCGAAGGTGAAGCGGCTGCGCGGGGCAGTCTGCATATTAACATTGATTTTAACCAGGCCAGGCTCGCCGCTGACAAAGGCCGCGCCGTTGCCATACACGGTGCCGTTCCAGTGCAAGTCGGTGCCGGGGCCCACGTCGTAGCACAAAAAGTCGTGCGCGTCGGTTATCGAGAAATTAAACGTGGGGTTGTGGAACGCCTCGTGGCGCAGCCATCCGCTTAGCTTGGCGGTGTGCTGGTCGCGGTCTTTGATGGTGATGCCGGAGAACGCAATGTTGCCCGGCTTGATGTGGACCGAGTCGGTGCAGGTGTAGTAGACATTGGTGTAGCCAATCTTGAACTTCAGGTCTTGCACAAACAGGTCGCCATAGAGGTCGATGGTGTGGAAATTACCATAGAGCACGGCGTGACCCGAGGCGTAGCCCTGCACATCGCTGGCAAAGGCGGACATGAACGGCTTCATGAACGAAACGTTGGCCCGCTGGGCGTCGAACGTGAGGTGCAGCGAGTCGTCGGCAACAAATATGGCGCCGCCTATGCGCGAATGGTCGCCGTTGGCCTGTGCAAGGTCGGCATTCAGGTTAACCGCCTTATTGGCATTGTCCCAGCTGCTGGTGATGTCGGCGTCGCCCATGAGCGCGCTGTTGTATTTCAACCCGTTGACGTGAAGGTTGGGCGTGGACAGGCGCGGTGCTCCCGACATGAGGTCGCTTGCATAGAACGTGCCTGTGGCGCGGCCGCCAAACTTCACGTTGTCGATGTTGAGGGTCTCGAATATGTAGTCGAGATTAATGTCGTTGAGGGCCACGGTGAGCACGTCGTCGGGGTTCTTCGACACCGTGCCGCCCACTTTAATGAACTGCTTGTCGCAGAAGCCGAACAGGTCATGCACACTCACCGCGCCGCCACTCACATCCACGTGGCCCGAAGCAAGCTGCCACACAGTGTCGTTGACTATGATCTTCGTTGGGTTCACGTCGATGCCGCACGCCAGCTTGTGGTCGTCGCTGCGGCTGAAGCGGGTGGTGAAGTTCACATCGCCGTGGTAGTCGCGCTTGCGGTTGATGCGCCAGCCCACATTGGTGTCGAGCGATCCGCCGCTGCCGGCCGACTGAATGCTGAGCACGGCCTTGCCGTCCTTGGTGGGCACATTAGACTGCGCACTCAGCTTCACGCTATTGTCGCTGATTTCGGCGTTCAGGCTGGTGCCGTCGATCAGCTTTTTGCCCTGCAGCAAATATGGTATGCTGCAGTTCGCCAGCAGTGTGCCGTTGTTGTCGTCGAGCTCACCGCTAATGGTGGCCGGGTACACGAGCTTTACGGGCAACTTAAGCAGCGACTCGAGCTCGTCGGACGGCTGCACAGTGAAGCTGCACCGCAGCGAGTTGTGCAGTCCGTGTGGCTTGGCATAGAAGCGGCGGCCTGCCTGCAGGCCAGGCATGGCACGGTCGAGCATGT
>CALBLR010000365.1 GCA_937896015.1 uncultured Prevotellaceae bacterium
TAAACAGGCGGTTCATGGTGAGCATCCCGGTGTTAACCAGTCCGGGATCGGCCATGTTCACTATGATGCGCTTGGTGCGCATGGTGGTCGACAGATATATTGAGAACAGGGTGAGGGCCAGCTTGCTCTGCGCATACACGGCCAGCGGCATGAAGCGGCTGATGGCGCTCACTGCCGGGAACTCAAACGGAAGCGTCACGAAGTTGCGCATGTGCGATGTGGTGAGCACAATGTGGCCGTCCTCCACAATCAGCGGCTCGACCATGAGTGCCAGCAGCGCCGCACTCAAGAAGTTGACTTGCACGGTGCGCTCATAGCCGTCGGCGCTCATCTCGCGTGTGCGCGTGAGCACGGCGGCGTTGTTGATAAGCGCAGCCACTGGGCGGTTGAGCGCTTTGAGGCTGCCCACAAACTCTCTCACGCCGCCAAACGAACCCATATCGAGGTGCATGCAGGTGATGTCGGCATTGCCGGTGGCGCTTTTCAGCTCTTCGGTCAGGGCCATGCCGCGCTCGGTGCGGCGGCAGGCCAGCACCAGCGGTTTGCCCTGCTCGGCCAACTGGCGCGATATGATGCTGCCCATGGCGCCTGTGGCCCCGGTCACTATGTACACGGGCCGCAGCTGCTGCGCCCCGTTGTCCTGATTGTTGTTAGCCATAGCTTAAAATCTATTATGCGTTATAAAGTAAGTGTCTTGGTTATGTTGCAAAAGTACTGAAATTTGCGCTATTGGCACTCATGCCATGAATTAATAAAAGTGAACACGCCACTATGCAAAAACGGCCCTGCTCCTTAATGAAGAGCAGGGCCGTGAGCCGTTTTGTGCGGTGGAATGGCGCATTTTCGCGTCTGCCGCTACTTGCTGTAGCGGTATTTCACGCCGAGGCTTTGCATTATGAACGACTGCACGTCGGTGTATTCCTCAATCACCTTGGCCACCGGCTTGCCGTGGCCGTGACCAGCCTTGCTGTCGATGCGTATCAGCTTGGGGGCCGAACCGGTGTTGGACGCTTGCAGCGTGGCGGCATACTTAAACGAGTGCGCGGGCACCACGCGGTCGTCGTGGTCGCTGGTGGTGACCATGATGGCGGGGTAGTGTGTGCCATCGTTCTTTATGTTGTGCAGCGGCGAGTCGCTGCGGCCATAGTCGTGCGCCCAGTTCCAGCCAATGGTGAAGAGGTGGTAGCGCATCATGTCCATAACGCCCACTTGCGGCACTGCGGCGGCGTAGAGGTCGGGCCTCTGGTTGACCACCGCGCCCACCAGCAGGCCGCCGTTGCTGCCGCCGTTGCAGGCCAGCTTGGAGGGGCAGGTGTAGCCTTCCTTAATCAGGTATTCGGCGGCGGCAATGAAGTCGTCAAACACATTCTGCTTCTTCATCTTTGTGCCGGCCTCGTGCCACTGCTCGCCATATTCGCCGCCGCCGCGCAGGTTGGCCACGGCATACACGCCTCCCATGTCGAGCAAGGCGAATGGCACGCGGTAGTAGCTGTAGCCAGGCGTCATGCTGATGTTGAATCCTCCGTAGCCATACACCAGTGTGGGGCGCTGGCCGTCGCGCCTGATGCCTTTCTTGTAGATGAGGAACATGGGTATCTTGGTGCCGTCCTTGCTGGTGTAGAACACCTGCTCGGTCGCGTAGCGCGACGGGTCGAGCGGCACTTTGGGGGCAAACACCAGTTGCGACTCGCCGCTGGCCATGTCGTAGCTGTAGACGCGCGCCGGGGTTGTATAGGACGTGAAGGTGTAGAACACCTCGCTGTCGGTGTTCTTGCTGCTGAAGCCCACCGAGCCAAAGGTGGGCAGCTTGATCTCGCGCAGCTCCTTGCCCTCGGCCGAATACAGGTAGGGGTGGTTAGACGCGTCTTTGTCGTAGGTGACAATGAAGTTGTGCCCGGCCATGTCCACGCCCGACAGCACCCACTGCTTTTCTGCGATGAAATCGGCCACATTGGCCTCGCCAAGACGGTTGGCGTCGAAGGCCACCACCTTCCAGCACGGTGCGCCGGCATTGGTGTGTGCGTAGATTTTGCCGTTGTCAACGCCAACGGGTGTGCATGTGTATTTCATGTCGCCGGCCAGGCGCACGTAGTGTGGGTTGCGGTCGTTGAGGTCTTTGGCATACAGACGGTTGCCGTCGCCGTCGCTCTCAAGAATGAACACAAACCGCTCGTCGTCGCTCACCATCGCCTGGTAGAATAGCAGGGGGTTGGTGTGGCTGCGGTATTCCACATAGTCGTCGCTTTGCGGAGTGCCCAGCTTGTGATACATCACCTTGTGGTATTCGTTTTTCGACGACTTGGCATCCTCGGGCGCGTCGTAGGCGCTGTAGAAGAATCCATCGCCCAGCCACTGGGCATCGGTGAACTTGGCCCACCGTATGTGGTCGGCCAGTTGCTGGCCTGTGGTGAGGTCGAGCACGTATATCTCGTTCCAGTCGCTGCCGTTGCGTGTGATCACGTAGGCAAGGTAGCGGCCGTCGTGCGAAAAGTTGAGCTGCTGCAGGGCCACGGTACCGTCATCGCTAAGCTTGTTGGGGTCAAGCACCACGCGCGGCGTGCCGCCCAGGGCGTCTTTCACATAAAGCACGCTTTGGTTTTGCAGCCCGTTGTTGCCAAAGTAGTAGTACTTGCCCTTCACCTTCATGGGCGCGCCCATTTTTTCGTAGTTGGCAAGCTCGGTGATGCGTCGTTTCACCGCGTTGCGGAAAGGGATTTTGTTCAAGTATTCGCGGGTCACCTTGTTTTCGGCGCTGACCCACTGCGCCGTTTCGGCGCTGGTGTCGTTTTCGAGCCAGCGGTAGGGGTCGGCCACTTTCGTTCCGAAGTAGTTGTCGGTGACGTCCAGCCGTTTGGCCGCGGGATATTTCAGGGCAGCCTGGCTGCTGCCGGCAATCAGTAGTGTGCTGCACATTAGCGCAATTTGTTTTAGAGTCATATGAAATTAAGTTATGCGGTTGCTTTGTTTCAGTATCCGTAGATGATGGCGGTTAGCGTTTGGCCCACGGCGCGCAGTGTGCCGGCGTCGAGGCGGTCGAATGTGTCGCGGGTGGTGTGCCAGCCGTCGTAGAAGCCTGTGGGTGAGTCGGGGCGCATGTCAATTATGTCGAGACACGGGATGCCGGCCACCTTGTTCACCGCAATGTGGTCGTCGGTCACAGCGCCGCCGCTGTCGTTGGTGAAGTAGGTGCCGAATCCGGCTTCACTGGCTGCGTTCCACACCATCTCCACAAAGTTTTGGGCGTACTGCATCGAGAAGTATTCGCGGGCAAACTTTGCCCCCGATGCTCCCACCATGTCGACCACCACGCCAAACATGGGCTTGGAGTCGCCATAGTGCGGGTGTGCCGCCCAATACTGGGTGCCCAGCGCCCAGCTGTCTTCATCGTCGCTGCTGCCCCAGTCCTCGGCGTCGACAAGCACGATGTCGACTCCCACATTGGGCCGCTGAGCCTTCATTTGCCGCGCCAATTCAAGCAGCACTGCCACGCCGCTCGCCCCGTCGTTGGCCCCCATCACGGGCTTGCGGTGGTTGGCCGGGTCGGGGTCGTTGTCGGCCCATGGGCGGCAGTCCCAGTGCGCCATGAGCAGTATGCGCTGCTCGGCGTCGGGGTTTACCACGCCTATGATGTTGCTCAGCTGCAAGTGCTTGCCGTCGAATGTGGTCACATCGCCATGCTGCACCCACGCGCTGTCGCACAGCCGCCCCATGGTAGACGTCAGCCACTGGGCACACTGCTTGTGGGCCTCGGTGGCGGGTACGCGCGGCCCGAAGTCGCATTGGACTTTTGCAAACGCGAGTGCGCTGTCGCCGCTGAACTGGGGCGTTTGCGCTGTGGCTGCCGTGTCGGCTGCCGCAGCCTGAGCCGCGTTGCTGTTGCTGTGGCAGCTGGCGCTGCCAATTGTCATGGCTAATGCTATTGCCATAAAGCCAATAAGTCTCATATATCGTTGGAATAAGTTATGTTTAGTGTTGCAAAGATAGTGCAAATAGCTGATAAATTCATTCTGCGGCGCTAATGCGCCTTGTGAGCAGCTATCCAGGCTGGTGTGGCCAGCAGCACGAAGTAGCGGTCGGAGTAGATGGGTTGATAACCGTTTTCTGCGATGAAATGGTTTATTACGTCCAGTTTCTTGTCGTTCATATAGGCATTGTGCTGGTCGTAGGTGCACAGCCGTGCATCGCTTGGCTCGCCCCATGCCTCGCCAATGGTGCTGAACTTTTGGCGCAGAATCAGTGGCCGCGCCGGGCTGGCGTTGAGCTTGCTGCTCAGCATCGATGCACTCAGCAGCTCGGGCCACGAGCAGCCTATGTGAGGGCAGGTGCGGGTCAGGTAGTTAGCCATGGGGATGCTGCCGAAGGCCATCAGCGTGTCGCCGGGTGCTATGAATGGTGCGGTGCCTTTGAGCATGGTGTTGACGGCTGCGGCGCGCTCGGGCGAGGTGTGCAGCAGCCTGGCGCGGCCGCCGCCGATGGTGGCGGTCTTCTCCCAAACTGGGCCGCGGTCGAAATACAGGTCGCCTCCAATCATTCGGGCGGCGCAGCACACCACCAGCACCGCCACAAATGGGGCCATGGCGCGCCGTCCCCACAGTGTCATTGCCGCAGGGGCCGCCGCAATGGCAATGAGCGAGCCGTTGTTGATGGCACCGTTGTCGCTGCCCAGCGGGAAGGCCAGCAGCATAAACAGACCAAGCCATGCGGCCATCTTCTTGTCGGCGCTGCCACGTGTGGCAACCGCCCATGCGCACCCCGACACGCACATGCCCCACACGGGCACCACCTCGGGCATGCGCGCCATGATCCATGCGGCTGCGCCAAGGCTCGCTGCAAGCACGGCTGCCCGCAGCAGAGGCCGCTCAATCACATGCCTGGCCACGCACCACACTGCGGCCACACAGCCAAATTTGGTCAGAGCCCACAGTGCCGTGGCATAGAACTTGAGCTGCACGGCTATCATAAACGGCACGTTGTGCGACGAGTCGGCGTCGGCCGATATGCTGCGCAGGTCGCGCAGATTGCTGCAAAACAGTTCAAAGTGCCCCAGCGCGAGCATTAGCAGCACCATCAGCCCAATGCCGGTGAGCATGGCGCCAACGAAGGCCGCCGACTGAGCGGCAGCCCGCCAGGCGCTGCCCTTGCCGTGGAACGCGTTTATTGCGGGCGCAATGGCCAGTGCCACAGCCACTGCGTTGGGCGTGCGCACCATCACGTTAAGGCCGGCGGCCAGTCCGGCAGCGGCAACAATGGCTACGCTTCCCGAACGCAGGCCGCGCAGCATCGTGCCTATCGACGCTGCGTAGAGCAATATTGATATTATGTCGTGGTTCAGGGCAAGCACAGCCGGCACATAGCACATTATGGCCACTGCAATCCCGGCGAGCGTGGCCTTGACGCCAATGGCGCGGTGCAGCGCGCCAAATGCCACTGCGGCGGCTGCCAGCACCAGCAGCATGCCTGCCATGCGCATTCCCACAATGCCTATGCCAGGCACGGCCGCCCGCACCAGTCCTCCCGCCAATCCGCTTGCGTAGTACATAAAGTTGTATTCCACCGTGTCGGGACGGGTGAATATGTTGTCGAAAAACGTGAGGTAAAACCCCGTGTCGCACATGTCAAGCCCGCACACCATGGCCGGCATCTGATAGATGAACAGCAGTGAGGCCAGTATGCCGAAAGCGACCCACGGATGGCGGCCGGTAAAGGCCGACATTTGTGTGGCCAGCACGTTGATGCGTTTCGAAATCATTGCGTTTTTGCCGTATGCTTTTTCAGTCAAAGTTAGTCACATTTTGCCACATGTCCAACTCCTTGCGAGTGTAAGCAGCTGAAAATGCTCGCCTTTTTTTGGCCATGGACAATAAATAGACTACTTTTGTACCGTGTTGAACTTTTTCCAACACGGCAATTAATTTTTTTAACCAACTCAATCAATGAAACATTTCACTAAATTATTGGCAGCTGTGGCTTTGGTGGCTGCCGTGTGTGTGGGCTTTGCCTCGTGTGGCGACGACAATAAGGGCGATGAGCCGAAACCGTCGTCAAAACTTACCCTAATCAATACGTTCAAATTCTCGGCTTCGGCCGATTTTGTGGAACTTGCCGACATTAAAGTTGACTATACCGACTTTGCCGGAGTCAAGCACACCAAGGCAGTTGCCGCTGGCGACAACGTAATCAAGTTCAGCACCGTTACGTTCCCCGCAAGCTCATCGTTTGCAATCACTGTGACGCCTAAAACGGCAGAACTCGTCAAGGAAAAATATGACGTGGCATACAGCATAGAACTTGGCACCGACGTGCAGGATGCAACCGGCAAAATAGCGCCTGTAGGTGAATTTGGCAAGTATTCGCAG